>CALMGN010000299.1 GCA_937863605.1 uncultured Anaerolineaceae bacterium | reverse complement strand
CTTATGAGAATAATGTTATGACCTGCTGAGACCTGCCATTCAGGTGCCAGGCAGATATTCTTGGTTATAATCGGTAAATATTTAACTACCAAACCAATTCGAGGAAACAATGCTGACCGCTACCTACCATTTTCCTAAAGGCTTTCTCTGGGGAACTGCCACTTCATCTCATCAGGTCGAAGGCAGTAATACCAACAATAACTGGTCCGCCTGGGAAGCACAGGAAGGGCGCATTCGGCAGGGGCACAAATCGGGAGTGGCGTCCGATTGGTGGGGCGGGCGTTGGAAGGAAGATTTCGACCGGGCAGCGGAATCCAGACAAAACGCCCACCGCCTGTCGATTGAGTGGAGCCGCATCCAGCCGCGCCCGGACGTGTGGGATGAGGATGCCATCGATTATTACCGCCAGATGCTGCGCGGGTTGCATCAGCGCGGCATGACGCCCATGGTGACTTTGCACCATTTCACTGATCCGTTATGGCTGACGGAAATGGGCGGCTGGGAAAACGACAATACGCCGGCATTGTTCGAGAAATTTACGCTCAAAGTAGTGGATGCGTTAAAAGAGTATTGTCACAACTGGGTCACCATCAACGAGCCGAATGTATACACCATCATGGGCTATTTTTTTACCGTGTTTCCACCCGGTAAAAACGATCTAAAATCCTGCTTCTCGGTTATGAAGAACTTGGTGCGCGGGCACGCAGCGGCTTACCGCGCTATCCACGGTTTGCAGACGGAGGCCAGCGTCGGGATCGCTTTGAACTATCAGAGTTTTAAACCAGCGCACGCCTGGCTGCCCTTGGACCGCGCCCTGGCTGGCTTTATTCAAACCAATTACAACGCATCCTTTCCAAATGCCTTACACACTGGAAAGTTCAAATTTCTCCTCCAATCCATTGACCTGCCGGAAGCGCGCAACACCCAGGATTTTTTGGGGGTGAATTATTACACGCGCCAGATGGCAGCTTTCAATCTGCTAAAAAAAGGCGAGCTGTTCATCCATCTCACTTACCCCAAAGGCGCAGAAATGTCGGATACCGGGCACATCGCCAATGTCCCGGAAGGTTTTTTCGAGGCGATGAAGTTTGCCAGAGGATACAGCCTGCCGATCTACATCACCGAAAACGGCGTTGAAGATGCTGATGACGATTTACGTCCGCGTTATCTGATTCAGCATGTCCACCAAATGTGGCGGGCAGTCAATTTCAATTGGCCAATCAAAGGCTATTTCCACTGGTCACTGGTGGATAATTTCGAATGGGAACGCGGCTGGACTCAGCGCTTTGGCCTGTGGGGATTGGACGTTGATACCCAGGCGCGGATTCGCCGTACCAGCGTGGATGTGTATGAAGCCATCTGCCGGGAAAACGGCATTTCCAGCGCGATGGTGCAGCAGTATGCCCCATCTATTTATAACCAGTTGTTTCCCGAATGAATGTATCGGAAACCAGGCAGCCGGCTGAATTCTGGTTGGTGCGCCACGGGCAGACCGATTGGAATATCCAGCGCCGCTACCAGGGTCACAAAGATATCCCGCTGAATTCCGTTGGGCGTGAGCAGGCGCAGGATCTGGCTACCCAACTGAACGGCGCCTCGATTTCTGCGGTTTATTCCAGCGACCTCAGCCGTGCCATGGAGACGGCCGCTATTCTGACCGAGCGCCATCCTGTGACCATCCACAAGGACCAACGCCTGCGTGAAATCTCGATGGGGGATTGGGAAGGACGCACCTTGACCGAGGTCAGTCAGGAGCAGCCGGACGGCGACGGCGGGTTGGCGTACAGCGAGGTACACCACCGCGCGCCGGGTGGCGAGTCACTGGGGGAAGTCGCTGCGCGGGTACGCGCTTTCGCCGACGAGACCGCTGAGAAGCATCCCGGTCAGGTGGTGTTGATTGTGTCACACGGCCTCTCGCTGGCAGCGCTGCGCTGCCTGGCGGTCGGTCTGCCGCTGGCGGACGCCCGCGATTACGTGCCAGAAAATTGCTCGATTATTCGTGTCTACTGGCCGCATCGCTTCGATAATCAGTAGGTGTGTACGACCCAATTAATTCGAAATATGCGTGGCATTTTTCCGAAACATCAAAGATGCTTCAGGACGAATGTCACAGACGATGCAGACGTAGTGGGCTGTTCGACCGAGTTTGCAAACTAGCTCTTGGCGCAAATCATTCAAATCTCAACGCTAACCGGTCGAACAGCACCCTACGCCTGACGGGTGTGTCGTTACTATACCCGGTATGCTCAAACATGCCCACAAATCACCCGGTTGACAAAGCCCTTCCCACAACAATATTCCCTATTGACAAACTAGTACATTAGTTCTATAATAATGAAAATTTGTTCTACTTCGCATAAATCGACTTCAAGGAGCAGAAAATGAACCTCACTTCCACCCGTTCATCCTCGAAAAACTTCTCCCAGATCCTGGGCAAATTGAAACCGCGCCCGGGAATGGCTTTCGGAGCCATCATCCTGACCGCGCTGGTCGCCTTCGAGATTTTCAATTATTCGACCACCGACTACGCCTTGCGCGATCTACTGGGCGATCTGCGCTTCGCCGGCATCCACTGGGCGACAATTCTGGCGCTGGCGTTCTGCGGTATTGACTTCGCCGGAATCGCCCGGTTGTTCACCCCCGATAAAGGTGCTGAGGAACCGAAGGAAGTCTGGTACCTGTTCGGCGCCTGGCTACTGGCAGCCACCATGAATGCCGTCCTCACCTGGTGGGGCGTCTCGATGGCGATCAGCAACCACTCCATCGCCTCGCGGGCAATGATGGATCAGAAGACCATCACCGTTGTAGTCCCCCTGTTCGTGTCGCTGATGGTGTGGGTCATTCGCATCCTGCTCATCGGGTCGTTGTCGATGGCTGGCGAACGCATCTTCTCCGACGGTCAACGCCGCACGGTGTACACCCAACAACCTTCGCGCACCATGCGCAATAGCGTACCTGCACCTGCCAATCTAAGCGGTGCTGCCATGGCCTCACGCAGCGTCCCGCGTCCTGGTTTCTCAACCGATCGCAATGCGCCGCACCCAGAACCAACCTACCACAGCGTCAACCCCCGTCCTGCAGGCCGGCAAAACCCATCCGGCAGCTCCGATAACAACTCCTCCTATCACCTGTAAATTCCGGGTAGTCGGGGCGATGCTCCGGGCAGGTCTGGCACCTCCGCGCCAACCTGCTCGGAGCTATTTTTTTGTCTCTGGTTGGGTCAGCGGCAGCCAGACGGTGAATAGCGTACCTTGACCTTCTTCCGAACTGACATCGATCCGTCCGTTATGCTTCTTTACAATCCAGTCGGCGATGGAGAGACCCAACCCAAACCCGCTGGATGCACTGCGTTTGCGCGAGCGCTCCGCCCGGTAAAACCGGTCAAAAATATGCGGTAGATCCTTCGGTGAAATCCCGGGGCCGGTATCCTGAACAAACAACTTTACCTGGTCATCGGCGCGTTGCAGTCCAAGCGTGACCGACTTACCCGCAGGAGAATATTGAATGGCATTCGCCGCCAGGTTTAGCAGCACTTGTTTTAAGCGGTCGCGGTCGCCGATGAGGTGTACTTGATCGATTTCGGAAAGGGAAACCGTCAACTTGTCACCTGCCAGGGTGCGCGCTTGTTGGTATACCTCTAACAATACGGTATCCAGGTCAACTTCAGCCATATCCAAAGCCAGCCGGCCTGATTCGGCCTGTGAAAGCAGCAGCAAGTCGCCAACCAACCGGGTCAGGCGGTCGACTTCGCGTTCGATATTTCCAATCGATTCTTCATCGACGCTGCCGGTCAGGCGCATTAACCCTACCTCACCCTTGATGACGGTCAGCGGTGTTCGCAGTTCGTGACTGACATCGGCGGTGAAGCGGCGCTGCGTGTTAAATAGGTTCTCCAGCCGCTCCAGGGTTTCATTGAAAGCCCGGATCAATTTACCGACCTCATCACCCCCCGCAGTTGACGCCGGGATGCGGCGAGACAGGTCATCGGCCTGTGTAATTCGGGTGGCAACCTCGGTGACCGTTGCCAGAGGAGCCAGCGCTTGCCGCGTCAGGAACCAGGTGCTAAGCCCGACCAGCAGCATCAAGACGATGGTAAGGAGAATCAGGATCCCGATCAGTGTGCGCTGGACCACATCCACCAATACCAGGCTCAAACCGACTTGCAGTACCCCAACCGGTCCACGGTTGGTCTTCAGCGGAACAGAAAGTACCCGGATACGGTCATCGCCGACCGTTTTGGACGAGTAGAAAGATTGCCCAACCTCCAACCCGTTTCCATCCAGGGCATCCAAAAGCCCAACCGGTCGGGTCAACTGGAGGTTGCCGTCCATGTCCCACACCTGGAACAATAAATTTTCAGTCGGCTGGTAGCCAGCCACCGAGCGTGGGTCAAACTGGTTGTTTGAGTTAATCTTCAGCCGGTCGATCAGTTGTTGTGATGCCGTTGACAGCCGGCTGTCGATCGAATCGAGTAAAGTGACGGTGATCAGCGTGTAAACGAGAATTCCGAAAACCAGCAGTACACCTCCCAGAATCGAGGTGTACAGCAAAGTCAAACGCAGGCGCAGCGACATAATCTAATCAGAGTCGCGCAGCACGTAACCCACGCCGCGCACGGTGTGGATTAGCCGCGTCTCACCCTCTAATTCCAATTTTTGGCGTAAATAGCGAATGTAGACGTCCAGCACATTGCTTTCACCACCAAAATCATACCCCCAGACGCGGTCAAAAATCATCTCGCGGGTCAGCACCTGGCGCGGGTGGCGCAAGAAGAGTTCCAATAAATCGTATTCCTTCGCCGTCAGAGAAATTGTCCGCCCCTTGCGCATGGCCAGCCGAGTGGAGGTGTCCAGGGTCATGTCGCCGAAGGAGAGGACGGGGATGCGCTCGGGTTGTGTGCGGCGCAGCAAAGCGCGCACTCGGGCCAGCAGTTCATCCAGCTGGAAGGGTTTAACCATGTAATCGTCAGCCCCGGCATCCAGTCCTTGCACGCGATCCTGGACCGTGTCCTTGGCGGTCAACATCAGGATAGGTATGTTACCCCCGCCGCGCAGCCGCTGGCAAACTTCCAAACCATCCATGCCAGGCAGCATCCAGTCCAGAATGACCAGGTCGGGGTGCGCATCGCGGGCCAGATTAAGACCGGTTTCCCCGTCATAGGCCGCGTCAACTGTGTATCCCTCATAGGCCAGACTGCGGCGCAGTACCCGCACGATGGCTTCGTCATCCTCGATGATTAGAATTCGTTCTTTCATGGCCCCTCCTCCGAGGTACTATACCATAAGGATTTTTGGATTGCCAGACGTAAAGCCATTAATTCCGCTGCCGAATTGGCCAGTCTTACGAGTGTATCGTTAATCGCTTTTCTAAATTGTACCGAATACACAGAAAATTAAGTGAAAATTGAGCCGCGACTTTAAGGATATGGGAATCCGCCTGGTTAATGGACTATAATGCATCCCATGATGGAACCTCCCAACCAGCCGCCGGTGATGGTTGACCAGGTGAAAGATCTTAATAACCTGTCTCACGTGTTGGAAAGTCAACCACAGGTGGCCATCGACACCGAATCAAACAGCCTGTTCGCTTATCAGGAGCAGGTATGCTTGATTCAATTTTCGATTCCAGGCAGAGATTTCATGGTCGACCCGATTGCCCTGCCTGATCTTTCCTCGCTGGCAAAATTATTCGCCGATCCGAAGATTGAAAAAATATTTCACGCAGCCGAATACGACCTGATTTGCCTAAAGCGCGATTACGAATTTGAGTTCAACAACGTGTTCGACACTATGCAAGCAGCTCGCATTCTGGGACGGACCAATGTCGGGTTGGCAAGCATGCTCGAGTCTGAGTTCGGCGTGGTCATCGAAAAGAAATTCCAGCGCGCCAATTGGGGTGAACGGCCTTTGTCACAAGGGATGCTGGCCTATGCCCGCCTCGATTCGTATTATTTGATCGACTTGCGAGACCGTTTGCACGCAGAACTGGTCGAAAAAGGCTTGCTTGACCTGGCATTGGAGGATTTTCGCCGTGTCACCCGGGTGGAGGCTGGCAACACAGAATTGGAAGCACCAGCCTGGTGGCGGTTGCCCGGCAGTCAAAACCTGACCTCCCAGCAATGCAGCGTCCTTCAGGCACTGCTCGAGTACCGGGATCAGCAGGCTCGTCGGGCAGATTTACCGCATTTCAAGGTGCTTTCCAACCAAAGTCTGGTGCAAATCGCCGAAGAACTGCCGCTAACCTGGGATGCCCTGGCCGATATTCCCTCGCTTTCAGCCCGGCAACGCGACCGGCATTACACCGGTTTACTTTCAGCCGTCAAACAGGGGATGGACAATACCCCACCACCGCGTCCAGTCAATCACCGCCGCTCGGATGCGGTGCTGGAACGTCTGGAAATCCTGCGCGAATGGCGCAAAGAGACCGCCCGTAAGCTGGAGGTGGAATCGGACGTAGTACTGCCGCGCGATGTGTTGGAAGAAATCGCCATCAAATCCCCGGCTACCCTAAAGGAACTTCAAATCCTCATGCAGGATATTCCCTGGCGCTTTGACCAATACGGCAGTCGGATTTTGGCGGCCATCCACCAAAAGGAGACAGCGTGAAGGTACATTTCAATGGCGCATCTCAGACGGTCACAGGTTCGCAATACTTGTTGGAAGTCAATGGATATCAACTGCTATTGGAATGCGGCCTTTACCAGGGTCACCGAAAAGATTACTACCAGCGCAACCGCACGTTTGGCTTCAATCCTGGCAAGCTGGATGCAGTTCTCCTGTCGCACGCGCACATCGATCACTCCGGCAACCTGCCAAACCTGGTCAAGCATGGGCTGAACGCGCCCATCTACACCACCCGCGCCACCGCCGGCCTGGCTGACGTTATGTTGCGTGACTCGGGTCACATCCAGGAAGCGGATGTTGAGTTCTTGAACAAAAAACGCGCCAAACGCGGCGAACCACCGGCCGAACCGCTATACACCATGGCCGATGCTGAAAGGGTGTCCGAGTTCTTTAAGCCGGTAGAGTACAACCAGAGCATCGAACCGGTCCCCGGGGTGCGGGTCACCTTTGTTGACGCTGGCCATATCCTCGGGTCAGCCGCGGTGGTGTTCGATATCGACGAGCACGGACGAAAATTCCGCTTCTGGTTCTCGGGGGATATCGGCCGCGACCGCTTGCCGTTGATGAAAGATCCAGTGCTGCCAAGCGCCGCGGATTACCTGATGATGGAATGCACCTACGGCGACAAACCACATGAGGATCCCGAGGTGGCGTATGTGGAATTGCGCGACTCGCTCCGTCGGGCGATCGAACGGCGAGGCAAGATCATCATCCCGGCTTTTGCGGTCGGACGTACGCAGGAACTGGTGTACTCCTTTAACCGCATGATGTCCAACGGAGAGGTACCGGCCATCCCAGTGTTCGTGGATTCGCCGCTGGCGGTGGAGACATCCAAGGTGTTTATGAAGTACGCTGATTTGTTTGATGCCGAGACTCAGGAATTCGTCCGCAGCGGACGTCACCCGGCCTTGAACTTTCCGCAGCTCACTTACATTGAGTCGGTTGACCAATCCAAGGCGCTCAATGACCGCCGCGAACCCATGATTATCATCTCGGCCTCCGGGATGGCGGAAACCGGGCGGATTTTGCACCACCTGCGCAATAACATTGAAAACCCCAAGAATATGGTGTTGATCGTCTCCTGGCAGGCGCCGCATACTTTGGGTCGCCGGCTGGCAGACCGCGAGTCAATGGTGCGTATCTTCGGCGAGCCGTATGATCGCCGCGCGGAAGTGGTTACCATAGGCGGGTTATCAGCGCATGCCGGTCAGACCATGCTGCTGAGCTATGCCAGAGCCACCCAGAGCAGCTTGCGCGACTTGTACCTGGTCCACGGCGAAGAAGACGCGGCAACTATCTTTATGGGTCTGCTTACCCAACAGGGTTTTACCAATGTGCATTTCCCGGGTTGGGGACAAACTTTGGAAATTTAGCCGATCCTCGGTTATAATTGCGCTGCAGTTTTCGGAGAGGTGCCAGAGTGGTTGAACGGGGCGGTCTCGAAAACCGTTGTGGTCCTCCGGGCCACCGTGGGTTCGAATCCCACCCTCTCCGC
>CALMGN010000298.1 GCA_937863605.1 uncultured Anaerolineaceae bacterium | reverse complement strand
CACAGCAGCGCCAGCGGATCCTCGCGCACCAGCGTCGCCACGGTGATTACCATCTCGCGAACCGGCAGCGCGCGCACCAGGGCGGTGCCGATCTGTACGCTGCGCGTGATGTCTGCCAGGTAAGGCGCAGCCTTATCGAAACCCATGGAGCAGCCCGGATACCCCGGGCATTCGACCGCACCGTCAGGCGTCAGCGCCCAGCGCACAAAGGTGCGCCTCCCGGCCAATTTCTCGGCAAAGTGCAGTGTGGTGTTGACACTGTGCCCCACTCCCATCAGCAGCACGTAGCCCTCGTCCTCATACAGGTCATGCAGCGGCGCCACTGGGTCCTTTATGGTTTGCGCTGCCAGGATTTCATCTACGCCAATGCCGGTCAGCGAAAGGATCGGGTGCACGGAGCGTTTGGCCAGCGGGTGGTTGCGCAGCAGTTCCGGCAGCACGCCCATCATCCGGTCAGCCGGCATATCTGGCTGGTAAATTTCGGCCATGGCGTTCAGCGCGAGACCTTTGCCGTATACCATGCCGTTATGCTCCGGTCCTTCCTCGGGGATGACCATGGTGGCATAGGTGTGGGTCGGTGCCATCACCTGCGGGAAGACGCTGGTCAGCGCCCCCAGCAGCACAGCTGCCCGGCCGCGTAAATCGCCAAACGATCTGAGCGAGCTGTGTACCAACACCGGCCGCCCGGGGTCCAACCCCAGGTTACGGAATCCGCTGGTAAGCTCGCGGTATGAAAGCATCCACCCTCCACAACATACGGTTCTTCTACTTCACCCCAGGACGTACCACCTGCCCGGTCTGACCTACGGCAGCCGGACTGCACAAATAAACGGCCAATTCCTGCAGCTGCGCGGTAACCGCACTGGCAGAATCGACCTCATCCCCGCTGTCCTCAAAATCCCCCGCATCGACCGCATAGCTGTAAATATTATACGGTAGAAGTTCGGCGGAAGCTGCCCGCACCAGCCCAGTTAATCCGGCTTGACTGGCGGCCAGCGCCGGGGATGAATCAGCGGATGGACCGGCCTGCACGAATATTAGCGTGCCGCCGCCTTTTTCGATCATGGCAGGCGCGGCCGCCTGCGTAAGCAGAAAAGGTCCGGTCAGGTTGAGTTCCAGCGTGCGCGTCCAATCCCATTCGTCCAGTTCCAGAAGTCTGGCAGGCGGGGAGGCGTGCAGGCAGGTGACCAGCACGTCCAGCCGCTGCCAGTCGTCCAGTACATCCGAGACCAGTGCGCGGCACGGCAGTCCCTTGCCGATGTCCCCGGTATAGCTGCGGCACTCAGCCCCCAGCGCCTGCACCTGCGCAGCCGTCACATCCAGGTGGACGGGTGAAAGGTCGTGCAGCGCCAGGCTTGCACCGGCCTGGGCAAAGCCATGCGCCAGCACCCGTCCCAGCGGACGGCCGGCTCCAACGATCAAGACAACTTTTCCGTGCAGCGGTCTTCCATCAGCCATGCTTATCG
Organism: uncultured Anaerolineaceae bacterium; assembly: GCA_937863605.1. Taxonomy (GTDB): domain Bacteria; phylum Chloroflexota; class Anaerolineae; order Anaerolineales; family Anaerolineaceae; genus Bellilinea. The sequence continues at coordinate 6,641 of CALMGN010000298.1, read as the reverse complement.
CACTCCGAGTCCAGCCTGGCAAAGCGGTATCGTTTCGGGTTTAGCCTCAGCCGCGTTCAGGATCAGATTGAAATACGGCGAGGGGTTGAGCGTGTTGTTTATGTCCAGTTCGTTCAGAAACTTACCCTGCCCGTCATCCTTAACGATCGAAAAATGCAAATGGATGCCGGTCGGGTTTCCCGCAGTGCCAGAATAATTACCTTGAGTACCAAGAAGCGTGCCAGCGGCGACAAATTGCTCGATTGTTCCGGGAGGAAAGGCCGGATTGACCAAAGAATTGCCCTGAGAATCCGCCATGTGGGTGTAATAGGTCCAAATCTGGCGACCAGGCTGCAATGGATCGTCCGGTATGCGGATGATGACCGTGGACTTCCAGTCGGACAGGCGGGTCAGGTAGCCATCATAGGCAGCGACCACCGGTGTGATGCCGGTGCTGGTCCCGCCGAAAATATCCAACCCGGTGTGGCGGTGCCCGGGCCGGAAGGAATCATCCCACAGGAAGCCGATGAAGCCGTTGGTTGGCATAACGAAAGACGCAGCGCCGCAGCGTTCGCCAGCCTGAATAGCCCACTCCGGGTGCGAATCAGGGTTGCGTATCCACTGCATGACGCGCGCTGAACGCGGCGAGGTGCGACCTGAAACGAAAAAGAAAATGACTGCCCCGGCTGCCGCGGCGACCACCAACCCGGCAATCCACAGAGCGCGGCGGTTCATGCTGCCAGCAAGCGTGCCTGCATCGACCAGGGGCCGGTGCGTGTAATTTGCACCGGGACGACTTGCCCGTGCAGGTCGGCCTCGGTTTCGACAAACACCAGCTTGTTGGTTGGCGTACGTCCTTTCCAACGCCCGCGCACCTTTTCCTCGAACAGCACCTCGACGGTCTGATCAAGGTAGCGCGCGTGAATCTCATCCACCAACTGCTCCTGCAGGGCTTCCAATGCGCGGAAACGGCGCCATTTTTCCTCATCCGGCACGTCATCCGGCATGCGTCGCGCGGACACGGTGCCAGCCCGCGGAGAGTAGCGTGCCAGGTGGGCCACATCCAATTTGAGGTCGGCCAGCAGATTGTAGGTGTGCTGATACTGCGCGTCGGTCTCGCCAGGGAAGCCGACGATAATGTCCGTGGCAATGGAAACGCCGGGGATGCGCGCGCGGATGCGTTCGACCAGCTCGCGATACTGCTGATGAGTGTAGCCGCGGCGCATGGCATTCAATATGTCGTCGTCGCCGGCCTGGATGGGCACTTCAATGTGCGGCATGACCTTGGGCAGCTCGGCGACCGTGTCGAGCAGTTCGTCGGTCATCCAATTGGGATGCGAGGTGAGGAAGCGCAGCCGCTCGATACCGTCCACGTTGGACAGGCGGCGCAACAACCCGCTCAGATTGGGGTAGTCCGGGCGGTCCTGGCCGTAGCGGTCAACGATTTGACCGAGCAGGGTGATCTCTTTGACGCCCTGGGCTGCCAGCGCGCGTGCCTCGGCCAGAATTTCTTCCGGCGGGCGGCTGAGTTCCACTCCGCGGCGATACGGGATGATACAATAGGTGCAGGCGTGCGAGCAGCCGTACACAATGGGGATAAACGCACTGACCAAATTGCCGCGCTGCTCCACCGGCAGCACCAGGTCCTCGTCCTGCCAGGCAAAACGCTGCGCCACTTCAGCGGCTTCCATTTCGCGCCCGTCGCGCTTGAGCAAATACTCGACCAATGGGGTCGCGTCAGAGGGCGGCGAGAAGACGTCCACATATGGGAAACGCTCGGCAACCTTGACATTACCCTTGACGCCTACCAGGCAGCCCATCAGATTGATAACCAGCTCGGGGCGGTGTTTTTTGATTTTATTGAGTGAAGTCAGGCGGCCGTAGGCTTTATCCTCGGCAGACTGGCGCACCACACAGGTGTTCATCACCACCACGTCGGCATCTTCGGCGATGGGCGAGGCGTGGTATCCCAGATGCTCCAGCGCTGAAGCCACGCGCTGCGAATCCGCCACGTTCATCTGACAACCTTCGGTCCAGATGTAGTATTTCATGGGCGAGATTATAACAAAATTTTCGCCGGATAATCCGCCTGATTTTGTCTTATTAATACGTGTCACGTGTCACGCCAACCCCTCGTAGCGGCCCGGGGATATTGGAGACAGGCCAAACCACCTTCCAGCCCCGTGCCCTGAGCCAATCGACCCGGGTCCGTACCTTTAACCAGATTATCGATTTTCTGCCCTCTCTTGTGTCGTGCGCATACCTCGTAGCGGCACGGGGATTTTACAGGCAGGCTAATTCACCTTTCAACCCCGTGCCGCTACCAAAAAACGCCCAACCCAATAAAAAATAAAGCGCTGGCGGTCCCCCCAGAATAAACCGCCAGCGCTTTGATGAAGTCGAAAAGTCTTAGGCTGCCTGCAGCCGGCCGAATAACTGCTCGCGCAGTTGAATCACCTGACGGCGCAGCCGGTCATCCCGCTCGATCAAGTCCCGCACCTTGTCACAGGCGTACATGACCGTGGTATGATCGCGCCCGCCAATGGCGTCGCCGATTTGCGGCAGCGAAATGTTGCCAACCTCGCGCATCAAGTACATGGCGATCTGGCGCGGCAAAGCCACCTCGCGCGAGCGGTCGCGGCCTAGCAGTTGATCGCGCGTCAGCCCATAGGCTGAAGCGACAGCGGTCACGATATGCGCTGGCTCGATGTTGGTACGCTGCGGCAGCATATCTGCCAGCGTGATTTGCACCAGTTCAGCGGTCATCGGCTGACCGGAAAGGTCGGCGTATGCCAGCACCCGCGTCAGCGCGCCCTCCAACTCGCGGATGTTAGACTGGATTTGGCGGGCGATCAGGTTGAGAATATCTGGCGGTACGTTGCGCATGGCGCGTTCCGCCTTGGAGCGCAGGATGGCAATCCGCGTCTCAAGGTCCGGCGGTTGGATATCAACGGTCAGTCCCCACTCAAAGCGCGATCGCAGTCGTTCCTCCAGTGTGACCATCGCCTTAGGCGGCCGGTCAGAGGACATGACGATTTGCTTCTCCTGGTTGTGCAAGGTGTTGAAGGTGTGGAAGAATTCTTCCTGGGTTGACTCTTTGCCGGCGATGAACTGAATGTCATCCACCAGCAGCACATCGATACTGCGGTAGCGGTCGCGAAAAGTCTGGGTGTTGTGCGCGCGAATGGCGTTGATCAGTTCGTTGGCAAATTCCTCGGAGGAGACATACAGTACCTCCAGCCCGCGCTGCAAGGCAGCATTGCCGATGGCGTGCAGCAGATGCGTCTTGCCGAGCCCGACACCCCCATACAGGAACATCGGGTTGTAGGCCTTGGCCGGGCTGTCTGCCACGGCCATACAGGCGGCATGCGCCATGCGGTTGCTGGCGCCTACCACAAAATTATCAAAGTGGTAGCGCGGGATCAGGGTGCGGTTGGTTCGCGCTTCCTCACTGGTGGTCAGGCGGGGCTCGTCCTGCAGGCCCGGGTAATCGGCTTCCATTTCACGGTGCCAGATGATAAATTCAACCTCGGCCGGTCCGTCGCAATAGCCGGTCAACAAGCGGGCAACAGTTCCGGCCAAACGGCTCTCTAACCAATCACGGGCGTATCCGTTTTGGACGCCGATGATGAATTTGCCGTTAACCTGCTTGACCAACTCGGCGCTGCGCACCCAGGTGTCAAACGACGCCTTGGGCATTTCCATTTGGAGTTGGCCGACTGTTGCTTGCCATGCTTGTTGAGCATTCATACGCAATTCTCCAGACTGAGATGAGCTGCAGCAACGAAAAAACTAGCCCACCGAAGCACAAGTGGGATAAAACAGAATAATAGGATATTCAGTTCAATAACGGGAGAGCGGCTGGGCGACCGCGGTCGTGTTTTCCCCGTAAATCACTTTGAACATTCTAACAGAAATGGCGGGGCTTAACAAGCCGATTCCCCTCCGCTGGCCTAAAAATTTTTGATTCTTTAATTTAATTAACCTTAACAAATTCATAAGCGAAACCGGGTTTAATTCGTGATATTTTAGTTGGCGTAATACTCCACCAATGCGGTTTTCGAAAATAGAACAAGTCCATATATGGTGGTTTGAGACTTTTGGAAGGGGTAACTCGCCACAGGTGGTAGTGAAAACCAAAGATATAACGAGTCGTAGAAATTTTTGTCTCGATGCGGTTTATGTTCAAAAAATTGGTTCGTTTAGAAAATTTTCTTTAACATTGGCAAATATCAGTCACCGGCCTCGTCCAGTATCTGTTTTGCCGCTTTTCGCGCAATTTGGACTGCAAAATTGGTACCGCGATCCCAGGGATACACCTGGCTCATGCTGGCAAAATACAGACCGGGCAGCGGGGTGCGGATGGCGGGAATATTGTGCGAGTGGTTGACCAGCGGCACGGGCTGAGCATAAGCCGCGCGGAACAACCAGGTCTTGCGCACCCATTCCGGGTTAAAGTTAGGGTTAAACCGCCTGAGCACGGGCAGGAAGCGTTCCAGTAGCTCATCTTTCGTCAACTTAAAGTATTCGTGGTCCGTCTCCAGGTAGTCGCCGACATAAACGATATGGTCGCCGTCAAAATGCTCGGACGACACAAAATTGGTGTGCTCTACCAGCGCCAGGAAGGGATACCCCGCGCTCTTCGGCAGGCTGTACCAGTAGTAACCCTGGGTGGAAAGCTGATGTTTGAGCGCCAACACCATCACCACGGCTCCCATCGACTTGAGATTAAGCAGACCTTGCAGGTAATTTTGCGGAAGGTCTGGCGCCAGGCGCGCCATCAGGCCAGGTCCAACGGTCACCAGGCAGCGGTCGAATTCCTCAGATTGTCCTCCAGGCAGAACCAGGTGCATCCTGCCGCCTGCGAGCGGTTCGATGCGTTCCACCGGCGTGGATAGCCGGATGTCAACCCCGCGCTGGCGCAGATCGTCAGCGAACGCATCCGAAAAAGCCTGGAAGCCGCCCTGGAAAGTTCCCAGACGGGTACTGCGCGCTTTGAACCGCGCCCAGAACCAGGCCATGTTGACCTCTTTGTAATACGGGCCGAACTTGCCTTCGAGCAGCGGCTCAAAATTCAAGCGGTAGAGCTTTTCACCGTAATATTTGCGCATCCACTCGTGAGCGGTTACTTTTTCCAGCGGTTTCCAGGCTGCCAGGTAGCGCAGATAAACCGTCACAAAGCCAAAGCGCGCCATATCGATCAGGTTGAACCCTGGGAAGGTCAGCGCCGCTTTCGGGCTGTCCAGCGGGTAAAAGCTGCCATTGTGGTACACGACTGTTTTTGGCTGCGGAAAGATGACCTTATCTTGCAGCCCAAGTTCGCGGATCAACCCAAGAATATCGTGATCCTTCTGGAACCAGTGATGGTAAAAATGCTCCACCGACCAGTCCCAATTCTCGTCCTTGAAACCTGCCGCCAGTCCACCAACCGCGCCGGCCGATTCAAAAATGGTCACTTTATGTCCGGCTTTGACAAAGTCGTGAGCGGCAGCCATTCCGCCAATCCCCGCTCCGATGATGGCAATATTCATGAATTCTCCTCTACACCGGCAGTGTTTCCTGGCCGTGTTTAATTTTTTCCAGGTCTTTCCCCCAGCGCAACGGTTGGCGTAGATAATAATAGGCGCCTAACATGGTGATCGGGAACCATAGAGCGGCGTGCAGCACCAGTGTGTAGCCGGCGGCAATCTCAGCGGGCACTCCGTAGGCCGCCAGTACCGCGATGCCCGGACCGTCGAAGGTGCCAATGTACCCCGGCGCCGACGGCAGTGTGGTGGCAATGTTGACGATGCCGTTCATCAGCATCAGCGCAAAGAAACTGACCTGGAAGTCGAAGCCGTGCATGACAAACCAATACTTGCCGGTTTCGAGCAGCCAGATGATTACGGTGGTAAACAGTACCATCAAGGCATCTTTGGGTGAGCGCAGCGACTCCAACCCCGTCAGGAATTTAAGCGCAATACCGCGCGTCTTTTCACGGATGCGCTCCGGAACTACCCAGTCGATCACCTTGATAACGATGCGCTCCGTGACCAGCGGGAACATGGCTGCCAGCAGGAAAACCACTAACGCGCCAAGGAAGATCACCGAACCCCAGATGGAAAGCTGCTGGATGTTGCCAATAAAGCCCGAGTTGTGCGTCAGGTTTGCCAGCGCGCCAAGGTTAAAGAAGACGAAGCCGAGCATGACCACCGCGTCGAAGATGCGCTCGACCACCACCGTGGCCAGCGAAGCCGAGATGGGTACGCCCTCGCGGTCTTTGAGGATGCCAGCCCGCAACACCTCGCCGGCCCGGGCCGGAAACACATTGTTGCCCATGTAGCCAATGGTCACGATGGGAAACATGGTTCGGGTCGGAATTTTCTTCAGGGGGCGCAGCAGGTAATGCCAACGCCAGGCGCGCGCCCACACCCCCAAAAAATAAACGGCAATGCCGGGCAGCAGCCACAAATAACGGGCAGTTTTTAAGGATTGCCAGACTTCCCCCAGGTGCAATCCCCGTAATGCCAAATACAAAAAGACCGCGCTAATCGCGATCCCAAGCCAGAATTGCCACCGTTTCAGCATAGGGTCATTTTACCATTGAATGATGAGAGAATTTCACCACGGAGGTACGGAGAAAACAGAGAAAACCATTTCATTGGGATAGATATTCGCGCCGG
>CALMGN010000297.1 GCA_937863605.1 uncultured Anaerolineaceae bacterium | reverse complement strand
ATTTTGGCCACCAAACTTTATATCCCTCCACCTCGGCCTAAAATTGTCTCCCGCCCCCGCCTGATCGAGCGGCTGTACGAAGGGCTCTCTTCGGGGCGTAAGCTGACTCTCATCTCTGCCTCCGCCGGCTTTGGCAAGACCACGCTGGTCAGTGAATGGATCGCCAGTTGCGGGCAACCGGTCGCCTGGCTTTCACTGGACGAAGGGGATAACGACCCCACAGGCTTTCTGGCTTACCTCGTCGCAGCTTTGCAGACGATTGCGGCGAATATTGGAAAAGGGGTGTTGGCTATTCTCGAGTCCCCTCAGCCACCGCCAATCGAATCGATTCTGACAGCCCTGCTCAACGAGATCACCACCCTCCCGGATAATTTCATCCTTATCCTGGACGACTACCATGCGATTGATTCCAAACCGGTTGACGAAGCCCTGACCTTTCTGCTTGAGCACCTGCCGGCGCAGATGCACCTGGTCATCGCCAGCCGGGAAGACCCACATCTACCTCTGGCCCGCCTACGCGCCCGGGGTCAATTAACCGAGTTGCGCGCCGCCGACCTGCGCTTTACCCCAACCGAAGCTGCTGAATTTCTCAACCAACTGATGGGCCTAAACCTCTCGGCGGAAAATATCGCTGCATTGGAAACTCGTACCGAAGGTTGGATCGCCGGCCTGCAATTGGCTGCGCTTTCCATGCAGGGACACCAAGACACCACCAGCTTTATCCAATCTTTCACCGGCAGTCACCATTTCGTGCTGGACTACCTGATTGAAGAAGTCCTGGGACAGCAATCCGAAAGCATCCAGACTTTTCTGCTGCGCACATCCATCCTTGACCGCCTGCGCGGCCCGCTGTGTGATGCCGTTTTGTGTTCTCCTTCTGTTTCCGGGCAGGAAACCCTGGAATATCTCGAACACGCCAACCTGTTCATCGTCCCCCTGGACAACGAGCGGCGTTGGTACCGCTATCACCATCTTTTTGCCGATGTACTCCGTATGCACTTGATGGCGGAGCAGCCCGACCAAGTACCTGCCCTGCACCGGCGCGCGAGCGAGTGGTATGAGCACAATGGCATGCCTTCGGATGCCATCCGCCACGCGCTGGCTGCCGAGGATTTCGAGCGAGCGGCGACCCTGGTCGAACTGGCAATTCCAGAAATGCGCAGGAATAGACAGGGAACCACGGTCACAGAGCTTGGCTGGCTAAAGGCGCTACCCGACGAGCTGGTCCACTTCAGGCCGGTGCTCTGCGTTGACTATGCTTACGCATTATTTGGTGGCGGCGAGCTCGGGGGCGTGGAGCCCCGGCTGCAGGAAGCCGAACGGTGGCTGGACACGACGGCCGACACGGCGGGGATGGTGGTCGTGGACGAAGAGGAATTTCGCCGTCTGCCCAGCATGATCGCCCTTCTCCGTGCCGCGCAAGCCCTTGCGAGTAGCGATATGCCAGAA
>CALMGN010000296.1 GCA_937863605.1 uncultured Anaerolineaceae bacterium | reverse complement strand
GTTTCTTGCCATCCACTGTCAAAGCAAAGTTAAGTCCCAGCAGCCCGGAGACACCTGTTACCAGAAAGCGCGTCATTCCAGAGTTCCCTGCCTGTACCCCTCTTCAATTGGACGAATGATTTCGCGAATTTGCGGAATGCTGAGCCATTCTGTGTTGGTGTTGCTGGCATAGCGGAATTCGTCCGCAAGCGGCGTGCCGCGGGTTTGCCAGTCTCGCCCAAACCACAACGCTTCAGCTGGCTGCACCACGTACATGTCGTCCATTTCTATCGTGCTGCGGGATTCATCGTCCGAGATGAGGACTTCGTGCAGCTTTTCACCCGGGCGGATGCCAATAGTGTTAATTTTGGCTTCGGGGGCAATGGCATGCGCCAGATCGACTACTTTCATGCTGGGAATCTTCGGCACAAACACCTCGCCGCCCAGCATCTGTTCGGTGCAGCGGATGACAAAACGCACCCCCTGCTCCAGTGAGATCCAGAAGCGGGTCATGCGCTCGTCAGTGATGGTGATGGCGCCATTTTCACGCTGTTTCAGGAACACAGGCACCACGCTGCCGCGGCTGCCAACCACATTACCGTAGCGCACGCAGGCGAAGCGGGTAGACCGGCCGCCGGCGTAACTATTGGACTGGACGAACAGCTTTTCAGCTGCCAGCTTGGTCGCGCCATACAGGTTGACCGGATTCACCGCTTTGTCCGTTGAGAGGGCAATCACGCGCGTCACTCCGGTATCCAGCGCCGCATCGATCACATTGCTGCTGCCCAGGATGTTGGTCTTAATGGCTTCCATCGGGTTATATTCGCAAGCCGGCACCTGTTTGAGAGCGGCAGCGTGCACCACAATGTCCACCCCATTAAAGGCGCGGCGCAGCCGGGAGTAATCGCGCACATCGCCGATGAAGTAGCGCAGCGAAGGATGGTTGTAGCCAGCCGCCTGCATCTCATGCTGCTTGAGTTCATCACGGCTGAAGACGATGATCTTGGCCGGATGGACTTCTTCCAGCATGAGTTTGATAAATTTCTTGCCAAATGAACCGGTCCCGCCGGTTACCAGTACGACGCTATTCTTCCAATCGACCATGTTTTTCCTCGAACAACAAATATCGGACCCACCGCAATGCATTCAGGATGGGGCCGTCTAAAAAGCGTTTATGCGGCATTTTACGGCTGGGTGAATAGGGGAATTTTGCCAGTTCCGGCCAGAGGGTGGCAGTAATTTGACGTTCCATGATGTGATCCGGATAGCTGCGGTATTTCGGATCGACCCCCAGCATCGTATTGATAAAGCGGCGGTTACTGATAGGCGCAAAATCCTGGTGCGACAGATCGTTGGCCACATGTCCCAGCGCCAGCCAGTTGCCAATTTCATTTTCCCAGGAAAGAAGGTCGAGTAGTTTGTAACCCAACTTTTCAGCGGGCAGCGCATCCTGCATCCAGGCCTTCAGGCTCTTGACCACCAGTGGATCTTTGCCAAGGTTGAGCAGCCTCACCAGGTCGCGCAACGTCACACGGTAGGGATACACGCCAACCGACCAAAAGCGAACCCGGACAATCTCTGAGATGGTGCCTTTGAGGATCACCCGTCCCTGTGGAATATGCTTGAAACGGGCTTCCACCATGTTGCCCCAGTCATCTTTTGTGCCAGTAAGGATGCGGTTGTAAACCTCGGCAAATTCGGCTGACATGGGCACGCGGGCATCCACCAGGTGATGCGTCAGGTTGACCGCACGGGTAATTTCACTCGGGATTTTCAGGTCATCGCTCTCGGTGGTCAAATGGCGGTACATCATCGAAAAGACGAACACATCGTCGGCAAATTCTTTGGTAGCAGCCAGCATCATCCGGCTGTCCAACCCGGAAGAAAGTGCTACCGCCAGCGGGAATCGTTTGTGCGCGGCAGCAATCATACCCTTAAGGGTTTGCGCCGTAATATTGACCCCTTCTTGCAGGGAGTATTTCTTGAGCGGCTTGGTTGGCCAGAAACGTACGGCTTTTTGGGCTTTCAGGTCAAACAGGTGATTCGGTTGCAGGTGTTTGATTTCAGCAAAGGGGCTGCTGTCGCCAGCCCACCAGGTTTCAATTTTTTCCTGATAGCGCGGCGATGCCATGTAACTGGCAGCTTCTGGGGAGATCTCAAAACCGAATTTTAGCTGGAACAGCCCAGGCTGAGTTCCCAGCCAGGGATTGCCATCAGCATCGACGTGGTAGTAGGTGGTTCGCAGCCCGCCCGGATCATTGAAAACAACACCCGAACCGCCGTGATACAGGAAAATAAGCCAGCGTCCGCCTATCGGTTCGGTGGCCTCAATCCACTGCTCAATGGTGGCAGCCGAGTTACTCAACCGCGTCAGGATTTCGACATCTGAATCCTCAGGCCGGTCAGGATCGAGGATAAAGCCAAGCA
>CALMGN010000295.1 GCA_937863605.1 uncultured Anaerolineaceae bacterium | reverse complement strand
GAACGCTAAACGGGCGTAACCCAATTCCCGCCGCGCATCAACGGCTCTACCGCGCCGCTCGCGGTGACCGCGTCGATATCCATTTTGTCAGAACCGACCATGAAGTCAACATGCGTCAGGCTGGTGTTGCCGCCAGCGGCCGCGAATTGTTCCTCGCTCATTTTCTCGCCGCCTTGCATGGTGAACTGGTAAGCGCGCCCCAGCGCCAGGTGGGAAGCGGCGTTTTCGTCGAACAACGTGTTGAAGAACATCATCTTCGACTGGGCAATCGGCGAGTTGTGCGGCACCAGCGCCACTTCGCCCAACCGGACTGAACCCTCGTCCATTTCCAGCAAGTTCTTTAGCGCATGCCCGCCTTTTTCGGCTTTGTAATCGACCACCTTGCCGTCTTTGAAGGTCAGGCTAAAGTTCTCGATCAATGTACCGCTATAGCTGAGCGGCAGACTGGCGCTAATCACCCCATCCACCCGGTCCTTATGCGGCATGGTAAATACTTCTTCGGTGGGCATGTTGGGTATGAAGGAGATGCCGTTGGTAGATTTCACGGCTCCGCCGTACCAGATATGCCCGTCCGGCAGACCAATGGTGAGATCAGTCCCCGGAGCGTGGTAATGTAGCGCAGCATAGTGCTTGCGGTTTAACATTTCTTTGCGGACGCCCAGCTGACGCACATGCTCTTTCCAATCTGCGACTGGATCGGGCTGATTCAGACGGGTCACTTCAAATATGGCGTCCCATAGCTTTGCCATCTGATCTTCGGTGCTCAGGCCAGGAAACACCTTGGCTGCCCACGAGGGGATCGGGATGGAGACCACCAACCAGTTGGTGTTATTGCGGGCAATCAACTGGGAAGACGGCAGACCGTGGGTGGCTGCCGTTTTGGTGGCAATGCCAATCAGGTTCGGATCCTGCCCCTTGAGGAGGTCGGGGTTTTCAGCGTAAATGGATACCATAGCGTCGCCGTTGGCCGCATACTCTTCCAGTACTTTGGCGCGGTAAGCTGGAAACTCGGTGAATGAATCGCGCGGGGCGTTTTCATAGCGGGCCAGAGTGATTTCCTCATCGGAGTACAGCACGTCTACAAAACAAGCGCCGGCACGGTAAGCGCTGGCAGTAACCAGCCGCACCAGCGGAGCCGCCTGAATCGGCGCCCGAACGAGCAACTTTTGGCCGGCGCGCAGGTTCAACCCCACCTGGACGATCAAATCGGCGTATTTTTGCAGGGTATTTTCGAAATCAACTATCAAGGTTCCCTCCCAAATGGCTTCATTGTGGATTAGAAAATTATATCCCAATCTCATCAGCGCCCGATGGCTTCCGTCTGTGGAATGGGTAAGAATACAGCTGTATGGATTGAAACGAGGCATCGAACAGGGTATAGTTAATTCAAGAATTTATGAATGGAGTTTGACACATGAAGAAAAAGTTCCCGGTTTTACACGTCATCGTCTGGATATTTCGGGTTTTAGGCGCACTGGTGCTGATCACCGCATTAATCGCCGGCATCGCCGGCATGGTGACCGGTTTCACGCGCGGCTTTGGGATGATGGATCGCTACGGTTATGGTGGCATGATGGGCTTTGGCGGCGGCTTCGGTATCCTCATTAGCGGCCTGCTGAGCGGGATTTTTCTGTACGGCGCCGGCGAAGTGATTGCCTTGCTGCTGGCGATAGAAGAAAACACACGCGCATCCCAGCGTATCACCGAAGTAAAACAAGAACTACCCGTTGAATCCCCGGCCAATCCGAGTTAATTAAAGGGAAATGCTTTATAGCCAGAATACTGTCCACTCCTCTCCCCGAAAATAAACCGGGAAGAGGAGATGTTGAGGGAATCTTTTAAGGTGAGGGTGGTCATCGTTGAGACGGGCCCGATAGGAATTATTTCGTGCCAGATTTGCCTTTTGATTGCCCAAAACATTAGCCAAAATTTACTGGACCCGCCCCTA
>CALMGN010000294.1 GCA_937863605.1 uncultured Anaerolineaceae bacterium | reverse complement strand
CTTTAAGCAGGTCGTCCGCCATCAGCGCGATGTCTGCTGTTTCGATCGCCAGCCCTGCGCCTGCTGCGCCCATGGCTATTCCGATGTTCGCAGCTGCCAGCGCTGGCGTATCGTTGATTCCGTCGCCGATCATCGCCACTGTGTGTCCCTGTACCTGCATTTGGCGAATGGCATCCAATTTTTCCTCGGGGAGCAGCCCGGCGCGTACATCGGTAATGCCTGCGCGGCGTGCCACAGCCTGAGCCGTCGCCGGATCGTCGCCAGTGAGCATGACGATGGTCTGGATGCCGTTCGCTTGCAGGCGGCTCACCATTTCTGGCGCATCCTCCCGCATTGGATCTGAGATCGCCAGGATACCCCACACCTGCCCGTCGCGCGCTGCCAGAACTGTGGTTTTCCCTTCGCTGCGCAGACTATCCAGCTGGGTAGAGAGATTTTCGTCCATGGGGATCGCCAATTCAGCCAGCCATTTAGGCGCTCCGATCAACACTTCGCGGTCCTGATATCTGGCACGGATACCCTTGCCAGCTAATGCTTCGAACTCATCCGGCATCGGCAAGGCGCCTAGCTTGAGAGCTTCCTGATAGATGGCACGTGCCAGCGGATGCTCGGAACCCGACTCCGCCATGCCCGACCACCAGAGCAGTTCGATCTGGTCAGCATCCCATCGTACAGGGCGTGGCGCGTCCGGCAGATCGGCTGCTCCGGCAATAACCGGCGACGGCTGCAATACTACTATGTCGGTCAGACGCGGTTTGCCGTAGGTCAACGTGCCGGTTTTATCCAATGCCACTGCTGAGATCTTCCCGGCGTTTTCCAGGAACTCTCCGCCCTTGATCAAAATCCCGCGGCGGGCAGCGCTGCCAATCCCGGCTATGATCGACACCGGCGTGGAAATGACCAGCGCACCTGGACAGCCGATGACCAGCAGCGTCAATGCCATCTCGATATCCCGGCTGATGATAAAGGCCCCGATGCTGAGGAGAATGATCGCTGGGGTGTACCACTGCGAGAAACGTTCGATAAAGCGTTGGGTAGGCGCTTTTTGCTCTTGTGCTTCCTCCACCCGGGCAATGATGCGCGCCAGGGTCGTGTCCGCGCCTACCCCGGTCGCCCGGATCTGCAGCATGCCGTCCAGGTTGATCGTCCCGGCAAATACCCGGTCGCCCATCGATTTCTCCTCCGGCATTGGCTCGCCGGTGATCGAACTCTCATCCACGGTTGAAGCACCGATGAGCACTTCGCCATCCACCGGCACGCGCACTCCGGGCTTGAGCAGCACGGTTTCGCCGATCTGAACTTCATGCGGAGCAACTTCGACCTGGGTGCCGCCGCGCAGCACTACTGCGGTCACTGGCGCCAGATCGATCAAATCACCCAGCACCTGGCGGGTCTTGCTAAGCGTACGAGCTTCCAAATAAGCGCCAAACACGAACAAAAAGGTGACCGCAGCAGCTTCCCACACCTCGCCAATTGCCAGTGCGCCCACCGCAGCAATCGTCACCAGCATTTCGATGCTGACGTGGCGGTGGCGCAGGTTGTTCCAGGCACGGACAGCGATCCCGGCGCCTGCAACCAGCGCTGCGATAGTCATCATAATATTGTGCGCCGGTAACGTCTGGAAGAGATAGTGGGCGGCCAGCCCGGCCAGGATTAAACCGCCGGCAAGCAAGGTTTCGATTTCAGCGCGTTTCAGTGGATCACGTAGATTGGTGCGAATTATTTCGATCATGGCGCTTCCTGGGCAGTGTTGTTAGACCGCAGAAACCCGGGCGTTGTAACCGACCGACTGGACGGTTTCGACCAACCTGGTGGGAGTAGCCACCGCAGGATCATGCTGGACTTCGATACGCCCGGTGTTGAAGAATACTTTCGCATCTTCCACACCCGGGACGTCCTTGAGCGCCTTTTCTATTTTAGCGACACACGACGGGCAGGTAAGTTCTTGACTGTGTAACAGGGTTTTCATTTAATCCTCCATAATTGATTGATGTATATGGAGGATAACGTCTTCACCCGGTTCAGTCCATGATATGGATCAGATAATTGCAGGGATTACGGTTTGATTGTTTGCAAACCATTACACTTTCATTTCGGCCGTCTGAAGCAGCTCTTCCAATCGGATCAATGCAATCCACTTTCGACCGGTCGCGATCCAACCGTCACGTTGAAATTGGCTGATGACCCGGCTGGCTGTTTCCGGGGTGGTAGCGGTCATTTCCGCAAGTTCGTCGCGTGAAAGCGGGGTCTGAATGAGCAGCCCGACTTCGTGCGGCTCGCCCAGTTTGGCTGCCAGCATGAGCAAAGTCGCGGCAATCCGCTGCTCCGCAGTCTGGGCAGACAGCTGGTGGATGGTGTCATGGGCTGCTTCCAGTCGAGCGGCAACCAGATCAAGCACCTGTATGCCAACAGCCGGGTGCTGGTTTAATATGGTGCGGAATCCCTCGCGGCTGATGCTTAGTGCGCAAACGGATGTGAGCGCCTGGGCTGTCTCCAAATAGGTGCTGCTGCTGGAAGTGGATAACCCGCCAAAAAATTCCCCCGGGATGAGCAGGTCCAGCATTACATCTTTACCAGCAGTCGTGTGGCGCAGCAATTTGACCCGGCCTTCGGCAATGATAAAAAGAGAATCGGCTGGATCGCCAGCAAAGTAGAGATAATCGCCCGGTTTAAATCCTTTTTCATGGATTTGTTGGTTGATTTCTTCAATCTTAGTGTGCTCAAGGCTGGCAAAAAAAGGCACCCCGTGCAAAATGTGCAGCCGCAGATCGGTGCTGCATAAATTCGGTTCGGTATGGATCATCTCCACCGGGTTTTTTCGCCGTTTTATCATCTACCTCTCCGCGGGATTGGAAATACTAAAAATCATTGTACCTTGAATTTAAACTGGCAATATTGCGATCCGTCAATCTAGCGTCCGAAATAAATATAGAAACTTCTATTATTCTATTGGAAACACCGGCGTGATGCGCCGCTATAATTATTCCGGAGACCGAACCATGACCATTTACTATGCCGTTCTCACCGTTGCAACTTTTTTAGTCTGGGGATTTGACAAATACCGAGCGAAAATGAACCATTGGCGCGTTCCGGAGCGGGCGCTCTTTACCCTGGCTTTTGTGGGTGGAGCCTTTGGCGCCCTGGCAGGGATGTACCTGTTTCGGCACAAGACGCGCAAAACACATTTTTGGATATTAATCGGGCTGGCGTGCGTGATTCATGCGGGGATAATCATCTGGTTATTCAGTAATGGCAGGGGGTAATTAACCCGGTGGACACGTGGGTCGATCCCCGAAACCAAGGAGTTTAAGGTGGCGGTACGGGGTTCTTTTTTGGGAAAAGTAATTTGATGATTTCCGTACCCTGGTATTAAGTCGTGCGCTAGGGTGTTGCAATCCCGCAAATCTGCTGCGAACGGGTCAGGGCCCGTCTCTACAGTCTATGCTTTCGGCACTAGCGGCTCAAGGTGGCGGATAAAATGTTTGAGCAGCGCCTGGTCATAATCCGCCGGATGCGTTTTCAGCATGTGCTTGAGTTCTTCACCAAAATTGGCCAGCGCCGACCCAAAGGTGACATGCAATGCCTGCCGAACGTGAAAATCATCCAACAACCCCGGCAGTGCGCTATCCGCCAGGGATTGCGGATCAGGCAAGCGGGCCTCGTCCGCGGAAACGTGATAGGTTAAACGGTCGGTGGCGTAACGTTGGCGTGCGAGCGTGAGCGCTTGCCGGAATAATCCCGGTGCCAGCGATGCCTCCACACGCAGCGCTTCCAGATAGCTGGTACCTGCGGTTTTGACGTGCACTGAACGCCCGGCATGCCGCATCAGCAGCGGGTAAACGCTGAATTTATCCGATCCGGAGTGCAGGCTCAGGCGGTAACCGCCAAAATGGCGCATGACTGCCGCATGCCGAGCTAGCTCGGGTTCCAATGCAACCAGATCGCCAATATAATCGACACCCTTCTCGAAGCGGCCGGGGAAGCGCGGCGCCAGGCTGTTAAACCTGACACCCAGACGCTTTAGTTCTCCGGCAATGTAGAAGTGTTCCAGCAAAGAGGTCGGCGTTTCAGTCTCATCAACCGAGACCTCGAAGTCGAAACTGCCTGGCATCAACTGTTTCAGCGCACGGTACATTTTCGTAATCTGAATCACCGCCCGCCCGTATTTGGCAAATGCCCGCAGCGACCCCTGCCGTACGGCGCTTTGGTCACACGGCCAGCCGGCAGCGGAGCAGAACGTCAGGTAGAGGTCAACCAGTTCTCCCTGGCGGATGGGGATTTCGCCGATCTCATTCCAGGGTTGCGCGCCAATTTTATCGTTCAATACCTGTAAAGCGTCCGTGTCGGCGGCTAAATCAACGTACTCGCCGGGATCGACGGTGAAGAAGGTGTAACCTGCCTGGACGAAGGCCGCCAGGTCGCTCTCCTGTTTCAGATGATCGGCATCTCCACCCCAGGGCAGCTGCCATCCCTCCTGGAATACACCCCACATGGCATCGTCCATCACCTGCTGCGGGGTGCGCCCGGTACGCGTGTTTTCACGCACTGACTGTTGGGCGAGGATGGGGTAGATCTCACCCGCGGACGATACCGCCCGTAGGGCATGGATATGCCCCGGCGTAGCTAACCCCAGACGGTCGCCAAATCCGAAAGATGGTACCTCCACCCCGCCTTCGCCCGCGCCCATCGGCGCTGGATTTAACCAGGGAATAATCTGCCGTAAAATTGCTGCATTTTCCGGGTTTGGAGCAAAGTATTGGTCCCCATCCTGAGAGAAAAGCAGCTGCGTGAACGGAAGCTGTGCAGCATCCGATGGATCGCGTACGCCTACCACACGCTCGCCTGTTTCTTCATCGCGCGCCAAATAAAAGGTCAGATCGTTGGCCTCCAGGCGGCCGGTATGGATGGAATTGGAATAGATTTTCAGGTTTTTAGCCATGATTATGCTGATGTCTCCAGTCTGTAAGCTTTGCGAGCCAGGCCTACCGCCAATTCAGCCATCACATCAACCGCTTCCTCTTCCGTGAGGATGCCGCGGACCAGCTGACCGGCCAGCCAGTTGGCGCTGACGCGCCGCCAGACGTCGTGCCGCGCTGGAATGGATGGGAAAGCGCGCGTATCATCGTTGAAACCGGCCGTATTGTACAACCCGGCGGTTTCGATCACCTGGTCAAAATAGCGCCGCATGCCGTTCGGGCTGTCGTGGAACCACCACGGTGGACCGATCAGCACGGTCGGGTAGTGACCTGCCAACGGTGCCAGCTCGCGAGTGTAGGTCGTCTCGTCCAGCGTGAACAAGATGATGCGCAGGCGTGAATCATTACCGTAACGCTGCAGCAGCGGGAGCAGGTTGCGGGTAAACTCGGTCGCGATCGGAATATCGGCGCCTTTATCCAGTCCAAAGCCGTCAAAGATGGCCGGATTATGATTGCGCAGCACGCCGGGATGCAGCTGCATCACCAGGCCGTCCTCGACGCTCATGCGCGCCATTTCAACCAGCATGTGGGCGGTAAACCGCTCGGCGTCATCCGGGTGCAGCTCATTTTTCAGCGCCCGCTGAAAGATAGCCTCCGCCTCCGAATGGCTGAGCAGCCGGGTGGCGGGGACCAGAACGGCGTGATCGGTAGCGGTTGCTCCGAGCGATTTAAAGTGAGCGCGTTGGACTTCAAGCGCCTGAATAAAGCCGTTGTATGACGTCACCGGCACGCCGCTGGCTCGGCTAAGTTTCTCGATGTTCTCCTGCCAGCCGCGGGTATCCAGGTTGACCACCCCGTCGGGGCGGAAGGTTGGCCGAATTTTCCCGCGCCAGCCTGAAGCGCGCAGCGCCTGGTGAGCTTCCAGCCGGTCCCAGGCGGGGTCCGTGGTGCACATGATCTCAATGTTGAAGCGCTCGAACAATTTTCGGGGCTTGAACTCTGGACTCGCCAGGCAGGCCTCGATCTGGTCGTAAACCTCTTGAGCATTTGCGGCGGTCAGCGGCTGCTGAATGCCAAACACCTGGCGCAGCTCCTGCGAGAGCCATGCTCCCGAAGGTGTACCGCGGAAAAGGTGGAAGTGATCCGCAAAAATCTGCCAGATTTTACGCCCGTCCTTTTCGACCGGACTGCCATCCAGGCGGGGGACTCCCAGAGCTTCCAAGGGAATGCCCTGCGAATACAGCATGCGGAAAACATAATGATCCGGGATAATCAGCAATTCAGCCGGCGAACCAAAACTGCCATTCTCATCCACAAAAAGAGTCGGGTCAACATGCCCGTGCGGGCTAATGATTGGCAGATCGGCAACGGTTTGATAGATGCGGCGCGCCAGGTTGCGCTGAGTTGGCTCAGGATCGAAAAACAGGTTGGCAAATCGGTCCTCATCAGGAATCATCGCGTTTTCCCCCAGTCTTTGGCAGCCTGCACCAGCGCATCGATATTTTCCGGCAGCGTTCCAGGGCTGACCCCGCCGCCAAAGGACAGGATCATCCCGCCACCGGGCGCGCCTTTATCCAGGCATTCTGTGGCGGCAGTGTACACCTGGTCCGGCGTGCCGCGCACCCCCAGGCCAAGCGGGGCAACGTTACCCATCAAGGCGACCCGTTCCCCCATCTTTTGCTTGACCAGCCCAATGTCGGTCTCGTGGCTGAAATTGAACACGTCAAACCCGGCCAGAGACAGGCTCTCGAGCAGGTGCGGGCAAGGGGTGTCATTATGATAAATGCGCAACAAGCCGGAATAATGCTCGAAAATGCGTTTGAGGTGCGGCTCGACCATGGTCTGGTAGGTACGGCGCGAGACCATGCCGACCAGGTCATCCAGCAACAGAATGCCTTGCGGCTCGCGCAGTGTTTCCAACTGGGCATCCAGCCAGCGAATCAGCGAAGTGGTGACAGTCTCCAACACGCGCGTGACCTGCTCGGGGGCTGTGATCATTCCTTCCATCAACGGGGTGATGCCGGTCAGCCAGGAAGCGGTGGTCAGCGGGCCGCGAGCCGCCACCATGTGAATCCCCAACCCCTCCGACTGCAGCTGCTGGTCCATTTGACCGTACAGCCGCAGCGCCAGCGGCATCAGCCCATCTTCCTGCGGGTTGACCGGCTCCATGTTCTGCCAGAAGGCCAGGTCTTTGACCAGCGGCTCGATGGATGGCGGGCGGTCCGGGTAAAAGCGCATGCGGCAGCCAAAAGCCGATGGCTCCGAGGCCATGCCAAATTCCACCCAGAACCCTGGGATCCAGACCACATCCGGAAAACGCTTGAGCAAATCCAGGTTGATTTGCAGCCATTTTTCAGGGTAGAGAAAGTAATCGCGCGTGTCAATACCGACGTAACCTGGCAGCCAGGGGCTGTCCACGATCAAAGCGACGGGCACCTGGTCAGGTTGACCCCGCCCGGCGGCGGTCAAAAAGTGGTTCCAATTGGCATTCATTGATAATTCCTCATCGGCGAGTTCCCCCGGTTTCTGTATCGGTGGCTATAACTTACGACCCAGCAGCGCCTCGTATAAGGCAATGATATTTTCTACTGGCACGTCGGCCTGGATGTTATGTACGGTGTTGAATACGTAACCGCCGCCAGGCGCCAGTGCTTCGATATTGCGTTTTACATCGTCCCGCACTGCTTGCGGGGTTCCGTACGGCAGTACGCCCTGGGTATCCACTGCCCCGCCCCAGAAGCTCAACACATCACCAAAATCACGTTTCAATGCCGAGGGTTCCATGCCGGTGGCGCGGATATGCACCGGGTTGAGGATTTCCACCCCGATTTCAACAAAGTCCGGGATCAATGGGCGCACATTGCCGCAAGAATGGAAGAAACGCCGGGCATGCGGGGCCAATGTGCGTACCCGGTCAAAGACTGCCTGCCAGCGCGGCTTGACCTGCTGGCGGAACATACGCGGCGAAATGATCTGCGAGACCTGGGTGCCGTAGTCATCGGCGTGGCTGATGACATCCACCACGTCGCCCAGGCGCGGCAAGGCCATGTCCCAGAACCCCAGCTTGAGCTCGGTCAGCTTGTCGAACAGCACGCCGGCCAGAGCAGCGTCACTGGCCATCATCAACAGCAAGTTCTCCATGCCGACAATGCGCTGCGCCATCTCGAAAATACCGGCAAACGGATCCTTGAGCACCACTGCAAAACCGGCAGCCCGGTAAGTTTCAGCTTTTTCGCGCAGCCCATCGATCCGCTGCGGATCATCCAGGCGCGGCCAGACATGATTTAAGATATCCTGAGGCGTTAATTCTGGCTTGTCCAGCGGGGCCTTCCACAGGCTGTAGTACAGACCATCCGGGCGCGGTTTGCGGTGCGTGATGCCCCATTCGTCATGGTAGCTCCAGTACAGCTCGCCGGAGGTCCTATCCTGGATCTCGGTTCCGATCACCCGCCAGTTGTGACTGTTCAGCGGGTTCATCCCGCGCACATCCACTCCCAGACGCTCGAGCAAATCCTCGTCCGGGATGGCCAGCCCCTGGATGGTGTCGTACAAGCTTGGCGCAACTACTGGCAGCCCAAGGGCCAGGCGCAGCTTTTGGTAGGCGATCACGTGGATGCCAGTCACCTGAGTGCTGCCCAGATCGAGCGGGATGCGGTCTGGCTCCTGATGCGCCAGGGCGGTCAGCAACCGCTCGCGGCCGGTGATGACTGAGGTTGGGGTCGATGCTTCCATTAATGTATATGCTCCAATACAGTATGATCTTTATTTGCGATAATATTCAGCCAGCAGCTGCTGCATAACCCGGGTAGTGCGCAGGCCATTCTCCCCGGTACTGACACAGCGGCCTACCCCGCGCAGTTCATCAACAACCTGCTGAATGAGCGGCTGCTGCACATGAGGTGGATGCGGAATGTCGTAGGATTCACGCCCCTGCGCGGTTTCCAGCACAACCGGATCGGATTCAAAGGTAGCGAAAGTTAACTTCCCGGCGGACCCGACAATGGTGACGCGATCGGCGGCGTCAAAGCTGCTGAAACTCCACAGCCCGCTG
>CALMGN010000293.1 GCA_937863605.1 uncultured Anaerolineaceae bacterium | reverse complement strand
TCTATGCTGGCCTGGTTGCCGCGGATGTGCGTGATACGGCTGAACCCGCAGCGCGTCCAAAACCGCAGTGCCCGCCAATTCTTTAATCCCACCACCACGCGAGCGTCATGAAAACCGGCCAGCAGCACCAGCCGTTCCATTTCTGCGACAATCACCCGGCCAAAGCCTCGCCCTTGCCAAACTGGGCGCATAAAAAAGCTGCTGATGTAGATGGTTTCGGGGGTTGGGTAACCAAAATAAATCGTCAAGAATCCGATCGTGTCGCGGCTTTCGATATCGCGGATCAGGTAGAGTTTCTCGCGCCAGGAGACGCCTCCCGGTGGCAGAATAGCGTGGCTCACCGCCCGCTGGGCTTGCTCCTGGGGGTTGCCCGGTTTGCCGCTGATTTCCAGCGCTTCGGCATTTTCGCTCAATATCATTGCCACCGTACCGGTAGCCTGGTCGTCGGCTTCGACCAAAAAGCACAAATTGGTTTCCCAGCGGCTGGGTAGATATTGCGCATGGCGGCCTTCTTTGCGCATCCAGTAATGTACTTCGGTCTCGCCGATAATTTGAAACCCGAGCCGCTCGTATAACGGCCGCGCCGGAGTGTTTTTTAAGGTGCGCAGGCTGACCGGCAAGCCGCGCACGGCAGCCCGCTCCAACAGGTCAGTAATCAAGGTAGTGCCAATTCCGATTCCCTGAGAAGACGGCAGCAGTTCAATGGAGGAAAGGATGTATCCGAGGGGTGTCTCTTCGATCGCCAAAACCCCAACATCCACCCCCTGGTATTGAATCACCTGGTTGTGCAGGGTGCTGTAATTTTCGTGGTAGTAACGGCGTTGGAAAGCCTCATCCCAGCCGTAAACCATTGAGACATGCGGTTTCAACGCGGTCACATGCAATTCCCAGAGGAAATTCGCGTCGTTCTGTTCTGCCGGGCGCAGCGTTATTTCACTCAGATCCATAACTTTAACTTTCCTCCTTTTCCCGGCAGGATTATGCTTTAATCCCACGCCGCGCTGCGCGAACCAGCCGGTCCGTTTTCCAGGAAATCTGCAAGAATTTTGCCAGGTGGTGCACCGGGCGGATGTGGCTTTTTTCGCCGGCATAAATCGTGCGGATGGGCACCCAGTCCATCGTGTAGCCATTGAGCACGCAGGTGACGATCATTTCCACTTCGAACTC
>CALMGN010000292.1 GCA_937863605.1 uncultured Anaerolineaceae bacterium | reverse complement strand
GTGCGTTCCTCTGCCACCGCTGAGGATACGCTCGAGTTTTCCTTCGCCGGTCAGCAGGACACTTATCTCAATATCATCGACGATGCGGCCTTGCGCACCGCGGTGATGGACTGCTGGTCTTCATTATGGACCGCCCGCGCCATCGGCTACCGCACTCATAACGGTATTCCGCATACCAGCCTGGCATTGGCGGTGGTGGTGCAGCGCATGGTGCCGAGCGAGGTGTCCGGGGTTTTATTCACAGCCAATCCGTTAACCGGGGTGCGCAGCGAAATGGTAATGGACGCAGCCTTCGGGTTAGGCGAAGCGCTGGTATCCGGTCAGGTTGAACCTGACCACTACATTGTGGATGCAGCTGCTGAAAAAATTCTCCGTAAGAATCTGGGTGCCAAAGCGAAAGCACTCCACAGTGGGTCGGGCGGCGGAACAGTCTGGATGGAAACAGACCGCAGCCGCCATCAAGCCTTACCAGATGAACAAATTTTGAACCTGGCGCGCCTCGGCCGGCAAATCGAAGACCATTACGGCTTGCCGCAGGACGTCGAATGGGCCTGGGCTGGCGATCAGTTGTATATCCTGCAGTCGCGTCCGGTCACTTCGCTTTTCCCCATACCGGAAGGTCTACCGGCCGAACCGCTTAAGGTCATGGCATCGTTCGGCGCTATTCAGGGATTGATGGCGCCCATCACCCCGCTCGGTCGGGATACCATGCGCTGGATCGTGTCCATCGCGGCCGGTCTGCTGAACTTTCGGGTCACAGCTGAGACCCAAACCATAATCTTTACTGCCGGCGAACGGATGTGGATGAATATCACCACGCCCATGCGCAACGCTTTCGGCCGCAGACTGGTTCGGGCTGGTTTGGGGCTCATAGAACCCAGTGTGCAACAGGCGGTCATCGAAATCTGGGATGACCCGCGCATCCAGCCTGGGCAGGCTGGCATTAGTTGGCGGGCGCGCCGGCAAATTGCGCATCTGGCGATTCCGCTGGCCTGGAATGTACTCCTCAATCTTGCCGCCCCAGCCAGGCGGCGTGCAGCGCTCGTTGCGGATGGCGAAAAGCTGCTGGGTGAATTTCGCGCCAGGATTGCCGCGATTCACCTCGAAGGCCGTGACCGCCTCGAGCAAGTGGCAGGATTGCTGCCGAATATCGTCATCCAACGGCTGCCGGTCACCTTCCTACGCTTCGTCTCCGGCGTCGCCGCGGCAATGGCCTCGCTTAATGCCCTCAACAAACTGGCTGACAGTTTACTCGAGGGAGATGGTGAGCTTGAAAAGCAGGCAAATCGCAACCTGGTGCTGGAAATCACCCGCGGCGTTCCGCACAACCCGACCACTGAAATGGACCTGGCGCTCTGGCAAACCGCCCAGGTGATCCGCAAAGATCCCGATCTGCTGGAATATTTTCAGTCCAGGACGCCAGAGGAATTGGGTAATGTCTGGAAAGACGGCACTTTTATTCCAAGCGCCAAAGCCGCGATACAGCCGTTCATTGACCTTTACGGCGGGCGCGGGTTGGCCGAAATTGATCTCGGGCGCGAGCGCTGGGTGGAAAATCCAACCCCGGTGATCGAAGCGTTGGTTGGCTATCTGAAAATGGATGATCCTGCGCAAGCACCGGATGTCATTTTCCGTCGCAGCGCTGATTCTGCCATGGCTGCACTCGACCAGCTGACCACCCGCTTACGCGCCAGCCGCGGCGGCTGGCTCAAAGCCCGGCTGGCGAAATTTTTCGCCAGCCGTATGCGCCAGCTGCTTGGAATGCGCGAAAACCCTAAGTTTTTCGCGGTGCGGCTGTTCAACCTCATCCGCCAGGAGCTGATCTCCTGCGGTCAGGAGATGGTGGAGTCTGGAGAAATCGACCAGGCCGACGACCTGTTCTTCCTGACCTACACAGAGCTGGATGGACTCGCCAAACAGGGGACATCCGCGGCCATGCGGGAACTACTTATCAACCGCCGGCACGCATTTGACCTGGAAATGCACCGACGCCAGATTCCGCGCCTTCTTTTGAGTGACGGGCGGGCATTCTATGGCGGGATTCAATCCGCAGGAGGGGCGAATACCCTGACTGGCAGCCCGGTCTCGCCTGGCAGCATAGAGGGAACCGTGCGAGTGGTGTTAAACCCGCATCACGCCGGTTTGCTCCCCGGTGAGATTATGGTCTGCCCGGGCACCGATCCCTCCTGGACGCCGCTGTTTTTGACCGCCAGCGGCTTGATCATGGAGGTCGGCGGCATGATGACCCACGGGGCAGTCGTAGCGCGCGAATACGGCATCCCGGCGGTCGTCGGCGTGGACCGCGCTACGGAGCGGTTGCAGACCGGCATGCGCATCCAGCTGGACGGCTCCTCCGGGCAGATCGTTATTTTAACCTGAGACAACCCCAACAGATTATTGGCTGAGGTTGACATCCTGAGCGAGCGCTTTTTGCGAAGCGAAGGATCTCAGCTAACTCAATCCAGAATTACAGGAATAAACTGGCCGCCACGTACAGTGTGCCCGGGGGGGAACCCGGCTAAACCCCTTAAAAATTCCTCTCCCCGGAAACGGGGAGAGGCTAGGTGAGGGGCAATTACACTTGCATTATTTGACGGTAAAGGTGCCGGAAACCGCTTCAACCTTCTTCGCCAGGTCGGTGGTCAATACTCTTACCACCCATTTCTCGCCAGCTTTGGCGCTGCTCGGCAGCGTGACCTCCATCTTCATGTAACCGGAGACATCGGTCTTGCCGTCCACCACAACCACCGTGCTGGTCCCTTGCAGTTCCAACCGCACATCCACATTCTGGTTGGCAGGGAAACCGTCGGCAACCACCACGATCTTGCTGCCCGGGAGGCCGGTGTTCGGGATCAGAGCCACGGCTGCCACGGATTGGCCAACCGGAACGGTGATGCGCTGACCGACGTAGATCAGGTTGGGGTTGGTAATCTTCGCGTTGAGCGCCAGGATGGCTGCCACGGTGGTGTCAAAGCGGTCAGCAATTTTCCGCAGCGAGTCACCGCTGACCACAATATATTCTTTATTGACCGTTGCCGTGGTTCCGCCCAATGTGAAGGTGTTGGATACCGCTGATTCGGCCGTGTTGGCGGTGGAACGCACGACGAATACGTAGGACTTGCCATTTTGAGCCGTGGTTGGCACATTGACCTTCTGCAGCACCGCGCCGCGGCTGTCGGTGGTCACTTTGCCGATCGATTCAGTCGTGCTTTCCGTCAGACCGAAGCGGATATCCACTTCGCTGTTGGGTTTGAAACCGGTCGCGCCCAGGGTGATCACATCGCCGGCTTTGCCGCTGATAGGGGTCACGCCTACCGTTCGTACCTGGGCAGCGCCTTCGGGCAATTTGATCTGCTGGCCTTTTTCAATGCGGTTGGCGTTGGTGATGGCCGGATTGGCCTTCAGGACGCTGGTCAGCGATACCTTGAATAGCGCTGCGATTCCGCTCAGCGTGTCGCCGGGTTTGACAATGTACACCGAGCCAGCAACAACGGAGGTCTGCGTTCCGGTCGGCAGCTTAAGCACCTGACCGGGGTAGATGATGTTCCAGTTTTTGATGCCCGGGTTCAATGCCAAAATGGCAGAGGCCGTAGTGCCGCATTTTCTGGCAATCGAATTCAAATAATCGCCTTTCTGCACTGTGTAAGTCGTCCCACAGGTCGACTGGGCAGAGGCGGGGCTGGTGGAAAAACTGCCCGCCAGCAAAACAACAATGATTAAGGCAAATAGCAAACGTTTCATGGCTCCTCCTCAAATTCGAGCCGGTACAAGATTGATTTTTCAGGCAACAACTTGCCACCTTCAAGACGCTGGGCTGGCGAGAATTGTTCCAGTGTTTTTGACCAATTTTGTGAATGATTTTCTTCATTGCATTCGTAGGGTGCCGTTCGACCTAGCACTTAGTAGACCGGTTTGGAAATTTAATTTTGCCTGAAATCACGTGGGGCGAACGCACCGAGGCAAAAATTGCCAAGCTGTAGCCTCGTCGTTTTTCCAGCTCACCCCCTTCGGCAATCGCAGATTTTATTCTCCTCCGCAAGATTGCGTGATTAATTTGCGATTTTTTGCTAAAATTATAAAAATAGTACACATTTTTTATCTGCCGTCATCATCACCCCCTGTGCAAAACCGAGGTGCGCATGATCGAACTTGAAGGCGAAATCCAGCCGGTTGGCGAATTGTTTCAATCACCGGACGCCAATGCCGCGCGCGAGTTCTTCCGGCATAAGTCGCGCGCCATGGTCGATAAGCGCATGAGCGTCCCGGAAGCCGTTGCCCGCTTCATCCATGACGGCGACTACATCGCCACCGGCGGTTTTGGCAGCGTGCGCTTCTCCACTGCTGTACTGCACGAAATTGTCCGCACCCGCAAACGCAACCTTGGCTTTTCCGGGCATTCCACCACCCACGATTTTCAAATTCTGGCCGCCGGCCGCGTCATTGACCGCTGTGACATCGCCTATGTGGTCGGGCTGGAGATCCGCGGGCTGTCGCCCAACGGCCGGCGCTTTATGGAAAGCGGCACAGTGCGCACCACCGAATGGAGCAATGCCGGGCTCGGCTGGCGCTACAAAGCGGCTGCCATGGGCGTGCCTTTCCTGCCGGCGCGCGTGATGCTCGGCAGCGACACCCTGCGCTACAGCGCCGGTCGGCTGATCGAGGATCCGTTTACCGGGCAAAAGCTGCTGGCGGTGCCAGCCCTCTACCCGGACGTTGGTATTATCCACGTTCACCAGGCGGACATCTTCGGCAACGCCCAGATTGACGGTACCAGCATTGTCGATCTCGACCTGGCCAAAGCATCCAAAAGATTGATCATCACCACCGAGCGTATCGTGGAGACCGAAGAATTCCGCCGCGACCCGCGCAAGACCAGTATCCCCTACTGGCAGGTGGACGCCGTCTGCCATGTGCCGTTCGGCAGTTACCCAGGCAACATGCCTTTTGAGTATTTTTCCGACGAGCGCCACCTCGCTGAATGGGTGGAGGTCGAGCAGGACGAGGCACGCTTCGCGGCGTTTCTCGAACATTACATCTACGGTGTGAACAATTTTGAAACTTACCTGGCATTGGCAGCCGGCGAGCAGCGTCTGGCCGAGCTGCGCAGCCTGGAAATTTTGAAACGGGTATAGGGGAATAAACATGGTCACCGCCGACGCCCGTTACAGCCTGATGGAATTGATGATTTGCGCCGCTGCCCGCCAGTTGGAAGATAACCAGACTGCGGTAATCGGCACCGGTGCGCCGCTGGCAGCCGCCATGCTGGCGCAAAAAACAACCGCTCCCAATCTGGTGATCCTGTTCGAGGCGGGCGCTATGGCGACCATCCTGGAACGGCTGCCCATCTCCGTCTCGGGCTCCGAAACCCAGACCCGGGCGCTGGTGCACGGCAGCATGCTCGAGGTCATGGAAGCCTGCCAGCGCGGGCTGGTGGATTACACTTTTCTGGGCGGGGCGCAGATCGACATGTACGGCAACCTCAACTCAACCATGATCGGCAGCGACTACCGCCATCCCAAGGTGCGACTGCCTGGCAGCGGCGGCGCCAATGACCTGGCATCGCTGTGCTGGAAAACCATGGCGACCATGCACCACGACGTCCGCCGCTTTGTGCCAAGAGTTGATTTTATTACTTCGCCGGGCTATCTGACCGGTCCCGGCGCGCGGGAAGCCGCCGGACTGCCGCCCGACACCGGACCCTACAAGGTTATCAGCACGCTGGGGGTGATGGGTTTTGACCCGCTCACCAAGCGCATGCAGGTCGAATCACTGCACCCCGGCGTCACGCGCGAGGACATCGCCGCCGCCACCGGCTTCGAAATGCTGTTTGCTGCTGCCCTGGAGGTCACGCCCGAGCCGACCGATGTGCAGCTGGATATCCTGCGCACCCAGGTCGATCCGCAGGGGATGATCCTGGGCAAACCGGAGCGGCGTAAGGCGGGATGAAAAGGGTTAAATTGCCGGTGATATCTCAATAAAAGTTAATAGTCTTGGTATAAAATATCATTATTAGGGACACTTGTTCAGAGGACAAAAAGGACGGGCCTGATGGATTTTCGATGGACGGAAGAACAGGAACTACTGATCCAGAGTCTGGAAGAACTGCTGCAGCGCGAAGCTCCCGAATCGCTGATGGCAGAATTGGACGCCCGGCACGAATTCCCCTTCAAATCCTGGCAAGCCCTGGCCGATAATGGCATCCTGGCGCTGGGTATCCCGGAGGAATACGGCGGCGTCCCCGCGGACATCACCACCCTGACGCTGGTGTGCGAGACGCTTGGCAAGTACGCCCTGCCGTTGGGGATCATCTATTCGCTGGGGATCATTACTATTCGCGATATTATCCAGTTTGGCTCCGATGAAATCAAAGCGGAGGTTCTGGGGGGATTTGTGCGCGGCGACCTGCCGGTGGCGCTGGGTATCACCGAGCCGCAGGCCGGGTCCGATGCGGCTGCGATGAAAGCCACCGCCCAGATTGACGGCGACGATGTGATTCTCAACGGGCAGAAGATGTACTGCACCCTATCCAAAATTGCCAAATACATCCTGTTCATGACCCGCGACTCGCAAGGCGCCAACCCGTACGCCTCAATTTCGATGTGGCTGCTGCCCACCGACACGCCCGGGCTGCGCTTCAACATCCTTAACAAAGTCGGCTGGTGGACCGTGCCGACCTACGAGGTATTCATTGAAAATGCCCGCATCCCGCGCAAAAACCTGGTCGGGCAGTTCAACTCAGGTTGGCCGCAGCTGATGGCTAATTTCGAGATCGAACGGCTGGCACTGTGCGCTGCCTCGCTGGGGGCAGCCGACGCAGCTCTGGAGGATTCCCTTTCTTATTCCAACAGGCGCGTTCAATTTGGCAACACCATTGGCAGTTATCAGGCGGTGCAGCACATCCTGACGGATATGGCCATCAAAATCGAAAACATGCGCAACTACATCTACAAGGTCGCCTGGATGATGGATCAGGGCCAATCGGTGCGCCATGAACATGCCATGTGCAAGCTGTATGTGGCGCGCGCCGCCTGCGAGGTGACCGACTCCGCCATGCAAATCATGGGCGGGCTGGGCTACATGATGGATCACCGCGTACAGCGCCTGTGGCGCGACATTCGCTTAATGCGCATTGGCGGCGGCACCGATGAGATCATGTACAACATTGCCGGGCCGCAGTTGCTCAAACATGCCCGCAAGGGTTAGTCCACCGCCCACACGCAAGGAGCATTAATGAAGATTGTAGTCTGCGCCAAACTCGCACCAGACGCCAGCGACATCGAAATCCGCAGCGATGGTTCCATTTCGCTGGAGCGCGCTGAGTGGCGCATTGGCAGTTTTGATTTGCCAGCCATTGAAGCCGCTATGCGCCTGAAAGATGCCCACGGCGGCAGTGTGACCGCCCTCAGTGTTGGTCCGCAGCGCATCAACAATTCCAAACTGCGCAAAGACCTGCTATCACGCGGCCCGGACGACCTGGTGCTGGTAGCGGAGGATGCTTTGACTGGCGCAGACACGGCGGTGACGGCGCGGGTGCTGGCGGCAGCGGTTCGCAAAATTGGCGCGGTGGATCTGGTACTGACTGGCGAAGGCTCGGCGGACCTGTATTTTCAGCAGGTTGGCTTGCAGCTGGGCGAACTGCTCGAAGTGCCAGTGTTCAATGCGGTCAGCAATATCGAGGCGAAGGGCAGCCAGGTGCGCATCGAGCGCAGTCTGGAAGAGGAAACCGAAGTGCTTGAACTGCCGCTGCCAGCTTTGCTGGCGGTCACCACCGATATTCACACGCCGCGCCTGCCCAATATGAAGGAAATTCTTCTTGCGGGCAAAAAACCGGTTTATGAATGGAGACTGGCCGATTTGGAAATGGAACGTGGGCTGGAGCCGCGGGTAGAGGCGGTCAGTTTACGCGCGCCGCGTCCGGTTGAACGCAAGCGCATATTGATCGAAGGCAGCCCGGAGGACGCTGCCCAGACACTGGTCGGTTACCTGGCCAAAGAAGGCGTAGTGTAGAGCCGGCCATGACAGAGAACAAAGATGTCTGGGTTTATTCAGAAAAACCGGCCCTGCAAGCCGAACTGATCGCATGCGCCCGCCAGTTGACCTCTCACACCGGGGGTCAGGCGATCGCGGTGGTGTTGGGTCCCCGGTCACTGGCCGAGCAAACCCTGAGGCAAGGTGCGCAGCGGGTAATATGGCTGGGCGAACTGGCGTCCGGCAGGCTGGTTGAGGATCTCGTCCCAACCCTGGCAGCGGGTGTGCAGGCTAAGACTCCTTTCGGTCTCATTATCGGCGCGACAATACGCGGGCGGGCAGTCGCGGGACGGCTGGCAGCACGCCTGGGCGTGGCAGCCCTGGCCGATGTGCTCGAATTTCAATGGGACGGTCCAGCCTTATTAGCGCGTCACATGGTCTTCGGCGGCGGCGCGGTACGCATCGACCGCCCGCTGGCAAGCCCGGTCATTGCGACGGTAGGTCAGGGCATATTCGAGGCCAGCGCGCTCCAGGCTCAACCAAACGGTGAGATAGAAACGCTGCCATGGGTCGAGCCGCCCTGGCAGGCAGCCGTCATCGAGCGCCGCAGCCGTGCGGTGAGCAGCGTTAATCTGTCGGCGGCCAAACGGGTTGTTTGCCCGGGACGCGGGGTCGCCCGCCAGGAAGATTTGAGCATGATCGAGGAGCTGGCGCAAGCCCTCAGCGCCGAAATGGCCTGCACCCGTCCGCTAGCCGAAGGGCTGGGCTGGCTGCCGCGCGAGCGTTACATCGGCATTTCAGGCGCCATGGTCAAACCCGACCTGTACATCGGGGTAGGCGTCTCGGGGCAGGCGCAGCACACCATCGGCATGAGCGAATCACGCGTGGTGGTAGCGATCAATAAAGACCGCCATGCGCCGTTGGTATCCCAATCCGATTATGCCGTCGAGGGCGACCTGTATCAGGTCGTCCCGGCGCTAATTCGCGCGCTTAAAGCGCGCAAGGCGTAATAGTCCCATGGCTGAAGATGTTTTTGATGCCATCATCGTCGGCGCCGGAGTCGCCGGCAGCAGCGCCGCCTACCGGCTGGCGAAGGCCGGTCTGCAGGTGGTCATGATCGAGCGCGGACCCTTCCCCGGCAGCAAGAACTTGAGCGGCGGCGTGCTTTACGGCCGCGTGCTGCATGAGTTGATCCCCAACTTTTGGGAATCCGCCCCGGTCGAGCGCGTGATTACCAACCAGGTGGTCAGTTTTTTGACCGCCGATTCCTCCATCAACCTGGATTTCCAGACCGAAGCCTTCAACCAGCCGCCCTACAACGGTTTTACCGTGCTGCGCGCCCGCTTTGACCGCTGGCTGGCCGAACAGGCCGAAGCTGCCGGTGCCATGCTCGTGCCGGGTATCAAGGTGGACGGGGTAGTCAAGCGCGATGGGCGCGTGGTGGGCATCACTGCAGATGGCGAGGAGATGCTGGCCAAAGTGGTGATTGCCGCCGATGGGGCAAACTCGTTTATTGCCCAGAATGCCGGGCTGCGCGGGAAAATCCCCACCGGGCAAGCCGCCGTGGGGGTCAAAGAGGTGATCGGGCTGCCGCGCGAGGTGATTGAGGAGCGTTTTCACCTGAAGGACAATGAAGGCGCGGCCTACAACATCGTCGGGTACGCTACCCGCGGTGTCCCGGGCGGCGGATTTTTGTACACCAACACGGAGAGCCTGTCGATCGGGCTGGTCATCCACCTGGATGCACTGGTCGAACGCCAGTTGAAACCGGCCGAGATTTTCGAAGATTTCCTGGCCCATCCAATGATTGCCCCGCTGATCAAAGGCGGCAAGCTGTTGGAGTACGGCGCGCACCTGGTGCCCGAAGGCGGGCTCAAAATGATGCCGCCGCTGGCAGCCGACGGGCTGCTGCTGGTAGGGGACGCCGCCGGGTTGGGGGTCAACAACGGCTTTGTAGTGCGCGGCATGGACCTGGCGATCGGGTCAGCGGTTGCGGCAGCCGATACCATCATTGAGGCGCAAGCCGCGGACGATTTCAGCGCCGCCCGGCTGCAATCCTACCCCGCCCGGCTGGAGAAATCTTTCGTCATGCAGGACATGCGCACCTATGCCCGCGCAGTGAATTTTATGAAAAATGAACGCCTTTTCGAAGCTTATCCAGCACTGCTCGCCAACGTGCTGACCGATATCTATCGCCAGGAAGCCCAGCCTAAAAAGAACCTGGTGCCCACCCTCTTGAAGAATTTGAAAGCATCAAAAATTTCGCTATTGGACCTTGTGAAGGACGCGCTGGCAGGAGGACGCGCCTTATGAACCGCTTACCGGTACCCGAGAAATTAGCCGTCAACAAGTATGAATTGGATGAAGGCCACCCGCATATCGCAGTCAACGAAGAAGTGTGCCGCGCCAGGTGTAAAAACCTGGCCTGCCTGTACGTCTGCCCGGCTAACGTTTACAGCGAGCAGAACGGCAAGATCATGGCAGACTGGGCCGGCTGCCTGGAATGCGGCACCTGTCTGGTGGCCTGCCCGAGCGATGCGCTGCAGTGGGTTTACCCGCGCGGCGGATTTGGCGTCATTTACCGCAGCGGCTGAGCCGCACCAGGGGCAATATTGGAAACCATTCAGTCCAGCATTTCGACCAAAGACCCGGCCTTCCAGGCCAACGAGCTTTTTCACCGCGGACTGGCTGAGGAACTCCGCCAGCGGCTGGTAGTGGTACGCCAGGGCGGCGGTGAAAAATACCAGCAGCGCCAGGCCGCGCAGGGCAAGTTATTCGTGCGTGAACGCATCGACCGGCTGCTTGACCCTGGTTCGCCATTCCTGGAACTATCACCGCTGGCTGCCTGGGACTGCTATGACAACCAGGCACCCGGCGCTGGCATCGTCACCGGCATTGGGCGGGTGGCCGACCGCGAGGTGTTGATTGTGGCCAATGATGCCACGGTCAAAGGCGGTACCTACTTCCCGCTCACCATGAAGAAGCACCTGCGTGCCCAGGAAGTCGCCTTTCAAAATGCGCTGCCGTGCATCTATCTGGTCGATTCCGGCGGCATATTCCTGCCAATGCAGGATGAGGTCTTCCCCGATTCAGATGATTTTGGCCGTATCTTCTACAACCAGGCGCGCATGAGCGCCAAAGGCATCACCCAGATTGCGGTGGTGATGGGTTCTTGCACGGCCGGCGGGGCGTATGTGCCTGCCATGAGCGATGAGACCATCATTGTGCGCGGCACCGGTACCATCTTCCTGGGCGGACCGCCGCTGGTCAAAGCGGCCACGGGCGAAGATGTCACTGCCGAGGATCTCGGCGGCGCCGACGTACACACCCGCCGCTCGGGCGTAGCGGATCATTATGCCGAAGATGACGATCACGCGCTGGAAATTTGCCGCAGCATCGTCGAGACCCTGCCGCGCAAATCAGGCCGCAGCGCCGGCATCTGGCTGGATGGACTCGATTTGGTGCCGACAGCCGAGCCGCTTTACCCGCCAGCCGAGATTTACGGGATTTTGCCCGCCAACCCGCGTGCTGCTTATGATGTGCGCGAGATCATCGCCCGGCTGGTGGATGGCAGCGCTTTCCGCGAGTTCAAGGCGCGCTACGGCACCACCCTGGTATGCGGTTTTGCCGCCATCCACGGCTACCCGATTGGTATTCTTGGCAACAACGGGGTGTTGTTCAGCGAATCGGCTCTCAAAGCCACCCATTTTATCGAACTTTGCGAGCAGCGCGGCATCCCGCTGCTTTTCCTGCAAAATATCACCGGATTCATGGTCGGCAAGGAGTACGAAGCTGGCGGTATTGCCAAGGATGGCGCCAAGCTGGTGCATGCCGTATCCACCGTCAGCGTCCCCAAACTGACCGTGCTGATTGGCGGGTCATTCGGAGCCGGCAATTACGGCATGTCCGGGCGCGCATTCAACCCGCGCTTCCTGTGGATGTGGCCAAATGCGCGCATCAGCGCCATGGGCGGCGAGCAGGCTGCCAACGTGCTGCTGACGGTTAAGCAAGACCAACTGGCGCGCGAAGGCAAAGCCCCGTTATCCCCTGCCGAGGCGGAAGCCTTTATGCGCCCCACCCTGGAGGAATACGAAAGGGCAGGCAACCCGTATTATTCGACCGCCCGCCTGTGGGATGACGGCGTCCTCGACCCCGCCGAGACGCGCCAGGTTTTAGGTCTGGCCTTATCGGTGGCGCTTAATTCACCGCGCACGCCGGGCGGGTTTGGGGTTTTCCGCATGTGAGCGGCGTAACCATGTTCAAAAAAGTGCTTGTGGCCAACCGGGGA
This sequence comes from uncultured Anaerolineaceae bacterium, assembly GCA_937863605.1. GTDB lineage: Bacteria > Chloroflexota > Anaerolineae > Anaerolineales > Anaerolineaceae > Bellilinea. The sequence continues at coordinate 5,754 of CALMGN010000292.1, read as the reverse complement.
GAGATCGCTGTACGCATCATTCGCGCCTGCCGCGAGATGGGCATCACGGCGGTGGCGGTCTATTCCGACGCTGACCGGCGCGCGCTGCATGTGCGCCTGGCGGACGAAGCCGTGAACATCGGTCCGGCGCAAGCGAGCGAATCCTATCTGTCTGTGGAACGTGTTTTGCAGGCAGCTGCTGCCACGGGTGCAGAGGCGATACACCCCGGATACGGTTTTTTATCCGAAAATGCCGATTTTGCCCGCGCCGTGCAGCAAGCCGGGCTGGTTTTTATTGGGCCTACGCCTGAAGCGATTGAAGCCATGGGTGATAAGGGCCGGGCGCGTACGCGCATGGAAGCAGCTGGCGTGCCGGTTGCGCCGGGCTACCAGGGGTTGGACGATCCGGCTGCGCTGGAAGCAGCCGCCGCCAAAATTAGCCTCCCGCTGCTGATCAAAGCGGCTGCTGGCGGCGGCGGCAAGGGCATGCGCGTGGTGCACCAGCTGTCTGAGCTCGTCGAAGCCGCAGCTGCCGCCCGGCGCGAAGCCCAGCATGCCTTTGGTGATGGGCGTTTGATCCTGGAGCGCTATATCCCGCATGCCCGCCACATTGAATTCCAGGTGCTCGCCGACCAGCATGGCAACCTGGTGCATTTATTCGAGCGCGAGTGCTCCGTGCAGCGGCGGCATCAGAAAATCATCGAGGAAACCCCCTCTCCTTATTTAACCGAAGCCCTGCGCGCCAAAATGGGCGAGGCTGCCGTGGCCGCCGCCCGCTCTGTCGGCTATACCAATGCCGGAACGGTCGAGTTCATCGTGGATTCGCAGAGCGGTGATTTTTACTTCCTGGAAATGAACACCCGCCTGCAGGTCGAGCATCCGGTCACCGAATGGACGGTCGGCATCGACCTGGTGCAATGGCAGATTCGCATTGCCGCTGGCGAACCCCTACCCTTCAAACAGGACAACCTGTCACAGCGCGGGCACGCCATTGAGTGCCGCTTGTACGCCGAGGACCCGGCCAATAATTTCCTGCCGGCTACCGGTCCGCTGCTGACTTTTGCCGTGCCTTCCGGGCCGGGCGTGCGGATGGATAGCGGTTTCACCAGCGGCGACCAGATCACCATCCATTATGACCCGTTGATCGCCAAGGTGACCGCCTGGGGCGAAAACCGTCCGGCAGCCATCCAGCGCATGACGGCCGCTCTGCGCGAGACCGTACTGCTGGGCATTACTCACAACGGCCAATTCTTACAGGATGTGCTGTCTGATCCGCAATTCATCGCTGGCGGCGTTTATACCACCTGGGTTGAGGAGCATTTTAACGGCTGGCAGCCGCCGCAATGCGGTCTGCCGCCCGAGGTGTTGGTTGCCGCTGCCCTGGCGCAGCTGCAGCCCCCATCCGCAGCTGCTGATGAGCACGACCCTTACAGTCCGTGGCGGATGCCAAACGGCTATCGAGTTGGGCAGTGAATCCGTTGGAGGAAATCAAAGATGCATTTTCGCTACCAATCCGGGCAACAAAGCGCCGAAGTAACGCTCGAACGCAGCGGGGACGGCTTCCGCGCGCTGGTCAACGGCGTTGCGTACGCCGTTGAAGTGCTTGACCGGCAGCCGGGCGTGCTCAGCCTGCGCTTCGACGGGCGTCCGCTCACTTTTTACTGGGCGCAGGACGGCAGCCGCAAATGGATCTCGCAGGGCGGCTGCACTTACTGGCTTGACCCGCCAGCTCAGCGCGCCAGTCAAAGGGGCAGCGAGGGTGACGGCAACACAGCGGTTCGCGCACCCATGCCGGCTCAGGTACTCGCGGTGCAGGTGGCTTCCGGCGACCCGGTCGAACGCGGACAGGTCCTGCTGCTGCTTGAAGCCATGAAAATGGAAATCCAGGTCAAATCACCTGCGGCCGGGCGCGTCAACCGCCTGCTGGCAGCCGTTGGCCAAACCGTTGACCGTGATCAGCTGCTGGTGGAAATTGGAGAATGATCGATGACAGGCAAATATTTTGAAGATCTCGAAATCGGGCAGCGTTTTCGCCACGCCCAGGGTCGCACCATCACCGAAGCGGACAATACGTTGTTTTGCGCCTTGACAATGAACACTCAGCCGCTGCACCTCAACGCGGATTACGCGTCGCGGACACAATTCGGCCAGCGCATTGTCAACGGGCTGCTGACCATGGCACTGGCGGTCGGGCTGACGGTCAGCGACCTGACCGAAGGCACCGTAGTGGCCAACCTGGGTTATGACCACGTCTCGCACCCCAATCCAGTCTTTCATGGCGATACGCTTTATGTGGAAAGCGAAGTGCTCGACAAGCGTGAATCGCGCTCCAATCCGGACCGCGGCGTAGTGCGCTTGAAGCATATTGGGCGCAAACCCGATGGTACGGTGGCAGTAGAATTGGAACGTACGGTGTTGTTTCTCAAACGATCTGCGTTAATGGAGGAAAAATAATGCTGCGCTCACGCCGAGCATTGCTGTACGTCCCGGGTGACGACCTGCACAAGGTCGAGAAAGCGGCCGCGTTAGGTGCTGACTGCGTCTGCCTGGACATCGAGGATGGGGTGGCATTCAACCGCAAGGCGGATGCCCGCGCCGCCATTGCCGGGGTGCTGCCGCGGTTGAACTTTGGCCGCTCCGAGCGGTTGGTGCGCATCAACCCGGTTGGCTCGGGGCTGGAGCAGGAGGATTTGAACGCAGTCCTCCCAGCCCGCCCGGACGGGATTGTGATCCCCAAGGTGCAAAACGCTGAACAGGTACAGTGGGTCAGCGCCCGGCTGGCTGAAGCTGAAAAGACTTACGGCTGGCCGAGCGGTGATTTCATTTTGATTGCATTGATCGAGTCGGCGTGCGGAGTGGTGAACTTGAAAGAGATCGCCGGATCAGACCCGCGGCTGCAGGCGTTAATTTTCGGCGCCGAGGACCTGGCGGGCGATATCGGTGCGGTCCGCACCCGCCCCGGCTGGGAGATTTTTTACGCGCGTTCGGCGATCGTCACCCATGCCGCCGCATTTGGCCTGCAGGCCATCGACATGGTGTGGATGGATCTGCATGATCTGGATGGACTGCGGGCCGAATCGCAGCAGGGCGCGCAAATGGCCTATTCAGGCAAACAGATCATCCATCCCAACCAGGTGGAACCGGTGCAGGCTGCTTTTGCGCCGTCGGACGAGGCGATTGCGCAGGCAAAACGGGTGGTGGATGCCGCTGCCCAGCAGCAGGAGGCCGGCAAAGGCGCTTTTGCGCTTGACGGGAAAATGGTGGATATGCCGGTGGTCAAGGCGGCGGAGTGGGTATTAGCGCGCGCCCGCGCAGCCGGAAAATTGGAGTAAGCCGGGCTATTCTTTCCCGTCCGCTATATTTTTAGGGGATTTCAGACGCGGCAGAATACTGTAGTACGTCGTCGGACTGTCCTAAACCACCCCGTACCACAAGCGGATTGCCAGAAACAGGTCTTTAGCCTTCCATTCAGTCTGGTTGGCTGCTTGCACCCCGGGGAGAACGCGAAATGAGCGCCTCTTTGCCGAGACAGCGTAACCTTCCATTAATGCCTAAACTTTTCTCAATGGGATTGTTTTAACCATTAAGACCTGAATCAACCAATCCGGAGATAATCTTAATATTGCATCTTGACACTATTACGTAATACTGTTATAATTTTGACTACCGACCTTATTTCCCGAGAATCCTATGGACATTGAAGAAGATTACCTCATCCACGAACTTGCCGAAAAAGTTGGCGTATCGGTCCGCACCATCCGCTATTACATCTCCGAGGGACTGCTGCCATCCCCGGATAACAAAGGTCGATACGCAACTTTCAATGAGGAATACCGGCAGCGGCTGGAACTCATCCGGCGATTGAAAGATGCCTTCCTGCCGCTCAAAGAAATTCGCGACCGCATTGTTGGGTTGGATCCAGCCCAGGTGCAGCAGATGCTGGATCAGCTGGAGGCAGGTGCAAGTGAGGCCCCCACCGCGGGGACATCCAGCCAGGAAGTGTTTATCAGCCAGGATGTAAATTCAATCCGCGAGCGGCCGCTGAATGATGCGCTGAATTACCTGGCCCAGGTGATGGGAACTCAGGAGACAGGTCGCCAACGCCCCAGGCCGGAACAGAAGATCATCCCGCCACCTCAGGCCATCCAACGTCCGCAGCGCCCGACACAGGAGATCGAGACCTGGCAGCGGATTGTGCTGGCGCCCGGGCTGGAGCTGCACGTTCGGCCGGCGGAAGAGCCATTCTATCGCGAGCGCCTCCGTCAGATCATCGAATTCGTCAAAATACAATTTTCATAAGTTCAGGGGAGGTAAATCATGTTAATATTTCAGATGTTCCACGTGACCGTGCAAAGCGAAAGCAACCTGATCGCGCGCCAAACGCCTACCCAGCGTGTGTTGGAACTGCGCGTCCGCCCGCCCGAGAACCAAAAAGCCAATCAGCGTACGCCGCTCAATATCGCCATGGTGCTTGACCGCAGCGGGTCGATGCACGGCTTCAAGCTCGAATATGTCAAACAGGCCGCTCAACATGTGATCCAACTGCTCGCGGACCAGGACCGGGCAGCGCTGGTCACCTTTGACGACGAGGTCACTGTCAACTTCCCGACCGCTCAAATCAACCGGCATGCCCGCAGCGAAATCACCGAACGGATCTCTGGGATTCATACCGGCAATTCGACCAACCTTTCCGGCGGCTGGATGGAAGGCTGCGAGCAAGTGGCGCGGAACGCCGAAAGCCGCCGGCAGATCAACCGCGTGCTGCTGCTCACCGACGGGTTGGCAAACGTAGGCATTACCGAACCGGACTCGCTTGGCAACCATGCGCGCGAGCTGGCGCAGCGCGGCGTCTCCACCTCCACCTTTGGGGTCGGAGTTGGGTTTAATGAACATCTGCTGGAAGCGATGGCCAACCAGGGCAGCGGAAATTTCTACTACATCGCCAACCCCAGCGAGATTCCGTCCATCTTCCTGCGCGAGTTCAACGAACTGGCGGCGGTCACCGCCCGCGGCGTGCAGGTCAACCTGACCCTGCCGGAGCATACCTCGGTCGAAGTGCTGGGCGGCTGGCGCCACACCCTGGAGGGCAATCACCTGCAGCTCTCGTTGGGCGACCTGGCTGCCGGGCGCGACCAGGAGGTGTACCTGAAGCTGCTTCTGCCGCCTTCGGACGCCGGCGATGTGCTCGAGGTGAAAGCTTACGCGTTCGGTACGGGAGTAAACGACGCCGATCTGTCCGATGAGACCCACATACAGTTCCGCTATGCGGATGCCGCCGAGGTAGCGGCAGCCCAACCGAGAGAGGATGTCCTCGAACGCTTTGCCAAAGTGCAAATGAGCGACCGGACGACTAGCGCCTTAAAGCTCGAGCGCAGCGGTCAGCGTGACCAGGCGCGCAAGTTGATCATCCAATCGCTGGAGGAAAACCGGCCGCACATCTCCGCGGATCAGGCCAAGGAATATGAAGATATGGCTGACCGGATGCAGCACGGCATGCTTGAAGAGGACCGCAAGACCAGCCAGTTCAATGCATACCGAAGCAAACGCAGCCGCGACGACACAAATTAAATACTTCACCTGGCAGACAAGGGGAACTGCCAAACTGCTCCCGGACGAGTTTTGTTCTTGTCCGGGAGCGGGTTGTCTCAGGGGGCATTATTGACAGTCGGGGAGAGTGCGGTATAATTTGTGCGCTACCGGCTCACTAGCTCAACTGGCAGAGCAATTGACTCTTAATCAATGGGTTCAGGGTTCGAGTCCCTGGTGAGTCACCTA
>CALMGN010000291.1 GCA_937863605.1 uncultured Anaerolineaceae bacterium | reverse complement strand
CCCCGTGCCGCTACAAAGACAAATTTATTCATATTAGACCACCCTGGCCAATCTAAAACTTACCCTGCAACTATCCAGTAGTTCAATTTGCTGGTATGGGCGAGGCAAAATAGCTACGGATGGTTACCGAGTCGCATGTGCCTCGCCCATACATGGACGGAAAAATAACATGAGGACAGGCCTTGACCCGTCCTTATGTTTAATATATTTTTACTCTATTGCCCGCTGCCGTTGGCGGCGCGGCCGATGCCGTAGTAGGTGAATCCCAGTGCGCGCAGCCGGTCGGCATCCCACTGGTTGCGTCCATCCAGAATCAGCTTGCCGCGCATTAATTGCGCTACCCGCTCAAAATCCAACTGTTTGAACTCATTCCACTCGGTCGCCAGCACCAGCGCGTCGGCTCCGGCGGCTACCTCATACGGCGTCTTGACCAAGCGGGTCTTGGTCAACACCTCGCGGGCGTTGTCCATCGCCTGAGGATCATAAGCCTGGATAACCGCGCCTTCATTCTCCAGTAGGTGAATCAGTTCCAACGCCGGCGCTTCGCGGATGTCGTCCGTGTTAGGTTTGAACGAAAGCCCTAAAATGCCGATCACTTTCTCGTCCAGCCCGCCAAGGGCTTTGCGCAGGCGCAGCAGCACCCGCCGCCGCTGATTGCGGTTGATGTCCATAACGGCCTGCAATAGCTGCGGGTTGGAGCCGTGAATGACCGCCATGTGGGCTAATGCTTTGACATCTTTGGGGAAGCACGAGCCGCCCCAGCCCAGTCCGGCATCCAGGAACGAGCGCCCGATGCGCTTATCAAGCCCCATGCCTTCAGCCACCTGACCGACGTCCGCGCCGAGTTCCTCGCAAATGGTGGCTATTTCGTTTATGAAAGAGATGCGCGTAGCAAGGAAAGCATTGGAGGCATATTTAATCATCTCAGCGGTACGTAAATCGGTGATCATGATCGGGCAGCGCAGGCTAAGGTACAACTGGGCCACTTTTGTGGCTGCCGCGCGGTCAAGCGATCCAAGGATGACCCGGTCAGGGCCCATGAAATCATTGATCGCTGAGCCCTCGCGCAGGAACTCCGGGTTGGAAACAACGGCGAAATCCAGCGGCTTTCCGCCGCGGCGGCGGCGAATAATGTCTGCAACCCAGTCACCCGTGCCTACCGGCACCGTGGATTTGTTTACTACCACGATCGGGTGATCCACCAGGTCGGCAATGGCTTCAGCGGCTACCCGTACGTATTGCAAGTCGGCTTCGCCTTCCTCGCCAGAGGGGGTGCCAACCGCGATAAAGGCAAAATCAGCGCCTTCCAGCGCTTTGGTGATGTCCGAGGTGAAATTTAAGCGCCCAGATTTTACGTTTTGCGCGACCAGTTGCTCGAGGCCAGGTTCGTAAATTGGCATGACCCCTTGTTTCAATCGCTCGATACGGCTTGAATCGATATCCATGCAGTGAACTTCACTGCCTAAATCAGCAAAGCAAGTGCCGGTCACCAGACCAACATAACCAGTACCAATCACGCAAAGTTTGCTCATAGAAAAAATTCCTCCCGGTTGCCAAATTATATCGTATCCAGCCCATCATTTAATGGGATGAAACTCCCGAGTTCGGGCGTTATTATTAATACTTTTGAAAGGATGCGGGTTTGAAGGGTCGTCTGCAGAGATCAGAGTATAATTTTCTTGAGGTTGTCAGATAATCATACAACTTGTTCAGACTGGGGTTCATCGATCCAATATCCGTTTCAAAAACGAAAAGGGAGAGGAAAATGACTGCAGAAATAATTGATGGGAAAGCAATTGCAGAAGATGTTCGCGCAAAGGTAAAGGTCGCGGTGGCACAGCGGGTTGCAGCTGGAAAGCCGGTTCCCGGGCTGGCGACAGTCTTGGTGGGGGATAATCCGGCCTCGCAAGTGTACGTTCGGTCAAAACGAAAGGCCTGCGAAGAAGCAGGCATCCAATCCTTTGGCGTCGAACTCCCTGCCACTGCCACCCAGGCTGAGGTGGAAAGCGCAGTCCGCGAGCTCAATCAGGATAGCCGGGTCAACGGGATTCTGGTTCAGTTGCCTCTGCCGTCGCACCTGGATGAAGAAGCAGTGCTCAACACCATCAATTTAAACAAAGATGTGGACGGCTTCCACCCGGTCAATATCGGGCGGCTGGCGCAAAAAGGCCGCGAACCAGCCTTTGTGCCCTGCACCCCGGCGGGCTGCATCTACCTATTGGAAAAAACTTTACCCACATTGCGCGGGGTGAATGCGGTGGTCCTTGGACGCTCCAATATCGTTGGCATGCCGGTTGCGCTGCTGCTGGTACGCGCGGATGCTACCGTGACCATTTGCCATTCCCGGTCTAAAGACCTGCCCGGCATTGTTCGGGAAGCCGATGTGTTGATTGCTGCGGTCGGACGGGCAGAAATGGTACGCGGCGATTGGGTCAAACCCGGTGCAGTGGTGATCGATGTCGGCATCAACCGGATCGAAGACGCGACCAGGAAGAGCGGGTACCGCCTGGTTGGCGACGTCGCTTATGACGAGGTCAAGGAAGTAGCCAGCCACATCACTCCAGTCCCTGGCGGGGTTGGTCCCATGACCATTGCCATGCTGCTTCAGAACACGCTGCGCGGTGCTGAATTGGCCGAAAATTAGTGACATTTGGATGTTGTCTGACAATTGACTTTTTGGTTTAATTGTTTACACTTAAGCTGTGACTGGCAGATACTGGCGGCGCTTTGTGCGAACCTCTACCAACAACTTTCCCCTGAATTCTGACCCCTCAGACTCATGTCCAAGACAACCTTAGTAAAGAACGCCGCTGTTTTAGTGACGATGGACGAAACGCGCCGGGAAATCCCGGGCGGAGGCCTTTTCATCCGTGACGGCTTCATCGAACAGGTGGGACCGAGTGCAGATCTGCCTGCCGAGGCGGATGAAGTGTTGGATCTGACCGGTCATATTGTGCTGCCAGGGATGGTTAACACCCACCACCATTTCTATCAGACCCTGACTCGCGCGGTGCCCGCTGCGCAGGATGCCAACCTGTTCAACTGGCTCAAGACGTTATACCCCATCTGGGCGCGGATGCGGCCGGAAGATATTTACATTTCAACCCAGACTGCGCTGGCCGAATTGGCGCTCTCAGGGTGCACCACCGCTTCAGATCATTTGTATCTGTTCCCCAACGGGGCGCGGCTGGATGATGAAATTGCCGCCGCACAAGACATGGGCATGCGCATCCACGCATCGCGGGGTTCGATGAGCCTGGGCGAAAGCCAGGGTGGATTGCCACCTGATTCTGTGGTGGATTCGGAGGAAACCATCCTGCACGACAGTGTCCGGTTGATTGAAACCTACCATGACCCGAAACCTGGCGCTATGGTGCAGATCGTGCTGGCGCCTTGCTCGCCGTTCAGCGTCACCGGCGAGTTGATGAAAGAAAGCGCGGCTCTGGCGCGGCAATACGGCGTTCAGTTGCACACTCACCTGGCGGAGACGCAGGACGAAGAGGCTTTCTGCCTGCAGCGCTTTGGTCACCGACCGGTGGCGTATATGGAATCAGTCGGCTGGCTCGGTAAGGATGTCTGGTTTGCCCATGCCGTGCATATCGACACGCCTGAGATCCAGGTGTTTGCGCATCACGGCTGCGGCGTGGCGCACTGCCCGTCATCCAATATGCGGCTGGGATCTGGCATTGCGCCATTGAACGGCTATCTCCGCGCCGGGGTCAAAGTTGGGCTGGGAGTTGATGGATCAGCCAGCAATGATGGATCGCACATGCTCGCAGAAGCCCGTCAGGCCATGCTTCTGGCGCGTCTGGGAGCTGGTCTCGCTGGAGCGTCATTGTCCACGGACGATGCTCCACCGCTGCTGACTGGTCGCCAGGCATTGGAACTGGCAACCCGCGGTGGCGCAGCGGTGTTAGGTCGCAGCGATATCGGCTCGCTGGAAACAGGAAAATGCGCTGATTTCATTGCCTACGACCTGACCCACCTTGAATTCAGCGGCGCGCTGCACGACCCGGTGGCCGCGCTGGTATTTTGTCAACCGCGGAATACGGACTACACCGTGGTACACGGCAAGTTTATTGTCAAACAAGGTCACCTCATGACCCTGGATCTGCACCGTCAGATTGAAATTCATAATCAAGCGGCTGCTCGCTTGATACCTTGAATCCCTGAAAGCAACCTGTGACCCCCTTTACAGGTTGTTTTCTTAAGCTGGAGGTGGAATGGTTTTGAAACTGAAAGCAGAATCCACTCGCAAACTGGTAGATTGCGCCATGGGCAGATTACCCGCCGACCTGGTTGTTCGAAAAGGGCAGTGGGTCTGTGTCCAGTCCGGAGAAATTGTTCCGGATACGGATATTGCCATTTATGCCGACCGGATTGCCTATGTCGGCCCGGATGCCAGCCATACCATCGGTGCGCAAACCAGAATCATCGAAGCCAACGGCCGTTTTCTGGTGCCTGGTTTGATAGACGGCCATATGCACGTCGAGTCCGGCATGCTGACCGTGACTGAATTTGTCCGGGCCGTGGTCCCGCACGGCACCACGGCCATGTTTGTCGACCCACATGAAATTGCCAATATTTTTGGCCTGAATGGCGTGCGCTTAATGGTCGATGAGGCCGCCGACCAGCCGGTGCATGTCTTTGTTCAGGCTCCATCTTGCGTCCCATCGGCTCCCGGCTTCGAGACTCCTGGCGCCAGCATCAGCCCGGCGGATGTTGCTGAAATGATGGAATGGCCTGGCATTGTCGGCCTGGGTGAAATGATGAACTTCCCGGGCGTATTCAACAGCCAGGAAAGCGTCCATGCTGAAATGGCCGCCACGCGTAATGCCGGCAAGGTGATTGGCGGGCATTATGCCTCACCCGATATGGGTCTGCCGTTCTACGGCTATGTTGCCGGTGGTCCGGAGGACGACCACGAAGGCACGACAGTCAACGATGCAGTTCAGCGCGCCCGCCAGGGCATGAAAGTGATGATGCGCTATGGATCAGCCTGGCACGATGTGGCTGCCCAGGTCAAGGCGGTGACTGAAAAGAGGCTTGATTCGCGGCATTTTCTGTTATGCACCGATGATTCCCATTCCGCCACCCTGGTACAGGAAGGTCACATGGACCGGGTGTTGCGACATGCTATTGAGCAGGGTCTTGACCCTTTGAATGCCATCCAGATGGCGACCATCAACACCGCCGATCATTTTGGCGTTAGCCGTGATATGGGCATGATCGCTCCCGGCAGGTTTGCGGACATCGTGCTGGTGCAAGACCTGAAGAATTTTGCCGCGGACATGGTTATTGCACAGGGACAGGTAGTGGCAGAAAAAGGAGGCCTGTCAATCGACCTTCCAATCCGTTCCTATCCGGATTGGGTGCTCAACTCGGTGCATCTGCCTCGCCCTAAAACCGCCGCCGATTTTGCGCTGAAGGCAGAAAAAATTCAAAATGACACTGCCACCGCTCATGTGATCGGCGTGATCGAAAACCAGGCGCCTAACCGCCATCTGCATTTGTCAGTGATGGTGCAAGACGGATTAGTCGGGGTGGATCTGAAAAACGACATCATTAAAATTGCACTGGTCGAACGCCATGTATCCAGCGGGCGGGTTCAAGTCGGACTGGTGCACGGGTTTAGCCTGGCGCCCAAATGCGCCATTGCCACCACGGTGGCCCATGACAGCCACCATTTGATCGTTATTGGCACCGACGAGGCTTTGATGGCCCAGGCAGTCAATGAACTGGCAGCCAGCGGCGGCGGGCAGGTAGTAATCAAAGAAGGCCAGGTGATCGGGAAGGTTAAATTGCCGATTGCCGGGCTTATGTCAGACCGGCCAGCTAAAGAGGTGGCAGAAGAAGCTGCCACGGTGCTGCGCGGCTTCGTTGCCTGCGGCTGCAACTTGAACAACCCCAACATGCAGCTCAGCCTGATGGCTCTGGTGGTCATTCCCGAACTGCGCATTTCTGACCTGGGGGTTGTGGATGTCAGTCAGTTCAAATTTGTTCCAGTGATCGAGAGTGAGGGAGAAAGATAATGGCGGACAATATTCATCCTTATCAGCGGCTGCAAATCGAGCTGGCTGATCTTATCGAAAAAACAGCTCCGGGTGACCGTTTGCCCTCTGAGCCGCTGCTAGCGCAGCAGATGGGCGTCTCGCGGGCGACCTTACGCGAGGCGATGCGTGCTTTCGAAGGCCAGGGGTTAATTCGCCGCCGCCAGGGCATTGGCACCTTTGTAGTCGGGCGGACATCCGTCATCGAGAGCGGGTTGGAAGTTCTGCAAAGTATCGAGACCTCGGCAGACTCCATTAACTTGAAAATCTCCATGGGCGATTTGCGCATCCACCAGATTAAAGCTGATTCCGACCTGGCGAAAGAGCTCGGCGTCGATGAAGGTTCTCCACTGGTCAGAGTTGAGCGCGTTATCCTGGGCGACAACCGACCGGTGGCGTATTTGATCGATATTTTGCCCGAAAATATTCTGACCGCGGCTGATCTGGATGAGGGATTCAACGGCTCAGTGCTAGATCTGCTGTTGCAGCGCGGGTCACCCAATCTGCTAAAGTCCTACACGGAAATAAATGCCGTTGCAGCCTCGTCTGAGGTGTCGCGTGCTTTGGAAATTCAGCGCGGCGACGTGATGGAAAAATTTATTGGCTGGTTGTACGCCCAGGACGGTCAGGTAGTGGATTATTCGATCAGTTACTTCCTGCCGGGTTATTTCCGCTTCCATGTGGTCCGTCGGGTGGGCAGTGTTGTAAAGTCGCAAAAGTGATCCGTTTGATATTACAAAGACACACAAGAAAGGGCACTCCGTATGGTGAAAGTTGATCGTCAAATAGTTGAGCAAGTTCAGGAGCAGGTCGCAGAACACCGCAGCGCTATCGTCCAGTTTATGCGCGATATCGTAGCCATCCCTAGCATGGATTCAAAAATTGGCGATGTCGGTGAACGCATTGGCGCAGAGATGAAAAAACTGGGCTTTGCTGAAGTGCGTTTCGACAAAATGGGGAATATTCTTGGACGGATCGGCAGCGGGCCGCGAACACTGGTGTTCGACTCGCATATCGATACCGTTGGCATCGGTGATCCGACCGAGTGGCCGCACGATCCATTTATCGGTAAAGTTGAAAATGGCATTTTCTATGGACGCGGCGCCTGCGACGAAAAAGGCTCGACCCCCGGCATGGTTTACGGGCTGGCCATCGCGCAACAGTTGGGTCTGCTCGAAGGCTGGACCGCCTATTATTTCGGCAATATGGAAGAATGGTGCGACGGCATTGCCCCAAACACCTTCGTCGAGGTTGACCCCGGCGTACGCCCAGACTTCGTTGTAATTGGCGAGCCGACCAAAATGCAAGTTTACCGCGGACACAAAGGCCGCGTTGAAATGCGCGTCGTTTCCAAGGGCCGCAGCGCGCACGCCGCCAGCAATCACCTGGGCGACAACGCCATATACAACCTGCTGCCGATCATTGCCGGCATTCGCGATCTGGAGCCTAAACTGGGCGATCACCCCTTCCTGGGCCATGGCAAAATCACCGTAAGCGATATGGTGGTCAAGACCCCGTCGATTAATGCCGTGCCGGATGAAGCCATCATCTACATCGACCGGCGTATGACCTTCGGTGAATCTAAAGAAGAAGCCATCGCGCAGGTGGAAGCCTTGATCCCAGCTGAACTCAAGAGCAAGGTCAAGGTTGAGCCGCTATTCTATGATGAGCCGTCCTATACCGGCTTTGTTTTCCCGGTGGACAAATATTTTCCCGCCTGGGCGCTGGAAGAGGGGCATGCACTGGTAGCGGCCGGACAGGAAGTTCGCACTCAGATCGGTCTGCCCGAAGGGGCTTCCGGCAAGTGGAACTTCAGCACCAACGGCATTTACTGGGCTGGCAAGGCTGGCATCCCCAGCATTGGCTTTGGCCCTGGCGACGAAGAAACCGCCCACACGGTATTGGATTCGGTTCCGCTGGACGACATGGTCAAAGCGACCGAGTTTTATGCACTGTTCCCCGCAATTTTGGCTGAGAAATTGGCCTGATTAATCCCCAATCAAGCAAAAGGAGTATAAAATATGCAAACCAATTTACACGGCCGTGACCTTATCGGTGACCTCGATTTCACCAAAGAAGAAGTCGAAACCGTATTAGAGGTAGCCTTCGATCTGAAGCGCAAGCGCGCCTTGAATGAACTAACCCCCTACCTGCGCGACAAAGTCCTGGCGATGTTGTTCTTCTTCTCCAGCACCCGCACCCGCGGTTCATTCGAAGCCGGTATGGCGCACCTGGGCGGGCATGCGGCTTTCATCGAAAGCACCACCACCCAGATCAAGCACGGCGACACCTCCACCGAAATCGGCGAGATCTACGGCCGCTATTTCGACGGCATCGCCATTCGTCACTGCGACTGGGGTCTAGGCAACCAGTACATCAATGAGGTTGCCAGAGCCTCGCGCGTTCCTGTGCTCAACATGCAGTGCGACATTTATCACCCCTTCCAGTGCCTGGCTGATCTGATGACCATCATGGAGAAGAAGGGCCGCGACCTGCGCAAGAAGAAAATCGTGGTTTCCTGGGCATATGCCGCTTCCTATTTGAAACCAATTTCCGTTCCACAGTCTTTGATCCTGCAAATGCCGCGTTTTGGCATGGACGTGACCCTGTCCTACCCGAAAGAATTCCCCCTCATGTCCGAAATCGAAGCGGCAGCTGCTGAACAGGCCAAGAAATTCGGCACCAATTTCGAAATCGTGCACGACATGGACGAAGGCTTCAAGGATGCAGACGTGGTCTATGCCAAGTCCTGGGGTCCGCTGCTGACCACTACCGACGCTGCCGAAGGCAAACGCCTGCAGGACAAATATAAAAACTGGATGACCGATGCCAAAAAGATGAAGCTGGCCAAGGAAGACGCCATCTTCATGCACCCGCTGCCCGCTGACCGCGAGGTCGAGGTGACCAATGAAGTTATGGATGGACCGCAGTCAGTGGTCTTTGACGAAGCCGAGAACCGCATGCACGCTCAAAATGCGGTCATGGCCCTGACGATGGGATAGAAATTTTTACCTGAAAAGTTTTAAGAATTTAAAGAGAGAAGATTGGATTATGGAAAAAAAAGGTGTAGTTGTTGTTGCAGTTGGCGGGAACTCGTTGATCAAGGATGCCCAACACCAGACCGTTCCCGACCAGTACGAGGCTGGTGCTGAATCAATGCACCATATTGCCGACATGATTTCCGCGGGTTACGACGTGGTTGTGACGCACGGCAACGGTCCCCAGGTTGGATTCATTCTGCGCCGGTCCGAAATTGCGCGGAATGAATTGCACGAAGTCCCGCTGGATTATTGCGGCGCTGATACGCAGGGCGCGATTGGCTATATGTTTGTTCAGGCGTTGCACAACGAGTTCAGAACCCGCAAAATGGACAAGAAGGCTGTGGCTGTGGTCACCCAGACGGTAGTTGACCGCAACGACAAGGCTTTCCAGAACCCTACCAAGCCGATCGGTTCCTTCATGGACGAAAAAATGGCCAAAGAGAAACAGGCCAAAGAAGGCTGGAATGTGGTTGAAGATGCCGGACGCGGCTGGCGGCGGGTGGTTGCTTCGCCAATTCCTAGTGAAATCGTGGAAGCGGAGGCCATTCGCAAGTTGATCGATGACGGATTCGTGGTCGTTGGCGTTGGGGGCGGCGGTATCCCTGTCATTCGCAAGGAAAATGGCGACCTGGTTGGCGTTGAAGCTGTGATCGACAAGGATTTCGGCTCCTCCGTACTGGCTACTCTGATCCATGCGGATATGTTCATCATCAGCACGGCTGTCGAGAAGGTTGCCATCAACTACAACAAGCCCGACCAGAAATGGCTGGATAAATTGACTGTGGCTGAAGCCAAGAAATACATCGAAGAAGGCCACTTTGCCAAGGGTTCCATGCTTCCCAAAGTCCAGGCGATCCTGCGCTTCCTGGAGAGCGGTGGTAAAGCTGCCATCATCACCAACCCGGAGAATTTGAGCCGGGCGCTGCGTGGCGAAACGGGAACCTTGATCGTCCCGTAACCTTAAAATATTGAGGCGGGGCTGCTAATTGTGACAAATTGTGCAGCCCCACTTCCTGAAATTCCCCCGGCATCTAGTAAAATAAGCTATGTTTCCAGATTTTCCCGCTGATCTGGAGTGTTGGGTTTTTGGCGGGAATGAATGCAGGTTCCAACCGAGTGGTGGAAGGAGGTGCGTAGGCTGACACCGGATGGTCGGTTTCGTTTTAGGAACACCACAGGTATCCCCTTGTGTTGCCCCAATCTCAACTACCCTTTCTAGAAATATGTTTGGAGGAGAAATGAAACGATTGTGGTTTTTTGCAAGCCTAATGCTGGTAGCTGTCATGCTGTTGGCAGCCTGCAAGCCCGCTGCTCCGACGGCGACTGATGTACCCGCTGCCCCGGCTGCGACCGATGTCCCCGCTGCCCCGGCTGCCACCGATGTCCCCGCTCCTGCGGAATTTATCTTCGGTATGCTGCTGGTCGGTCCGTACAATGATCACGGCTACAGCCAGGCCCATTACGAAGGCGGCCTGTATGTGGAAGAAAATCTGCCCGGCGCAAAAATGATCTACATTGATAAGGTAAATTCTGCAGACCGACCCGGCACTACCCCGGCTCAGCTGGCCGAAGACTTGGTCTCAAAAGGCGCTAAACTCATCATCTTCAACTCCGACGACATGAAAGATTCGGCCGTTGAATTTGCGCAGGCTCACCCCGATGTCGCGACCATCCATGCCTCCGGTGATACCTCCTGGAAAGACGGCATGAACTACGTCGATATGCCCCTTTTCGGGAACTCCTTTGGGCGCATGGAATACGGCAAGATGATCGCGGGCTGCGCCGCTGCGCTGACCACCAAGTCTGGCCAAGTCGGCTACCTTGGACCCCTAATCAATGACGAGACCCGCCGCCTGGCCTCTTCGGCCTTCCTCGGCGCCAAGTACTGCTTCGAAAACTACGCTGGCAAGAGCGCCGCTGACTTGAAATTCAAAGTCACCTGGATTGGTTTCTGGTTCAATATCCCTGGCTTCACTTCCGATCCTACCCAGGTCGCGGATGACTTCCTGAACAGCGGATACGACGTTGTAATTTCCGGCATTGACACCACTGAAGGTCTGGTGCAGGCTGGCAAGGCGAAAGCTGCTGGCAAAGATGCCTGGGCAGTGCCTTACGACTATGTCGCCGCTTGCGAAGAGGGCAAAGATGTTTGCCTGGGTGTACCGTACTTCAACTGGGGTCCTGTATACCTGAAACAGGCCCAGGCGGTCAAAGACGGCGCCTTCGCCTCCTACTTTGAGTGGTTAGCCCCGGATTGGACTGACATTAACAACAAAGACACCAGCCCGGTTGGTTTCCAGAAGGGTGCTGCCCTATCTGCTGAAGCAGCCACCAGCCTGGATGCCTTCATCGCTGAACTGGCTGGCGGTCTGAATTTGTGGACTGGCCCGCTCAACCTGCAGGATGGCAGCGCTTACCTGGCGGACGGCGAAGTTGGGACTGATGTTCAGGTCTGGTATCTCCCGCAGCTGCTCGAGGGCATGGAAGGCCAGAGCGTTTCTGCTCAATAACTGAGTCGCAAACCGAGATCATAAAAAATCTCAGACTCAACAACCACCCGGAGGGGCGAACGGCAATCTCGCCCCTCCAGGAAAATTACGATCCGATAGACCCGGATTTTGGGTTTCCGGGTGGAATTAATCCAATCCCGCAATTGGTACAACTTAATTTTGTTTCAGGCTGGTCGTGTTTGGCGGAAAGCCAATTAATCCTGCAAATAAGAGACCTGTATGAATGTTGAACTGGTACATATTCATAAATCATTTGGCGCTGTCCACGCCAATAATGACATCTCGTTAAGTATTAAATCAGGCGTGATCCAGGGGATTCTTGGTGAGAATGGAGCCGGCAAGAGCACATTGATGAAGGTGCTTTCCGGGTTCATCCAGGCTGACACGGGGCAAATTTTGCTGGACGGCAAAGCGGTCCGCATACACACCCCGTCCGATGCAATCAAACACGGCATCGGCATGTTGCACCAGGATCCGTTGGATTTTCCGCCGATGAAGATAGTTGACAATATGCTTATTGGTCACGAAGGCGGGCTATTTCCCAACCGCCGTCAGGTGAGCAACTCGCTTACGGAACTGCAATCGCAATTTGGTTTTAATCTCGATCCAGAAGCCTATGTTGATAGTTTGACAGTTGGTGAGCGCCAGCAGCTGGAAATCTTGCGGCTCTTGTGGTTGGGGGCGCGGGTTTTGATTTTGGACGAGCCAACCACCGGAATTAGCGCCAGCCAGAAAGAAAAATTATTTGAAACGCTGAAGAAATTGGCCGAGCAAGGCATGGTGATTATCTTCGTTTCGCACAAGCTGGAAGATGTCGAAGGCCTGTGCCATAAAATTGCAGTTTTCCGCCAGGGCTGCCTGGTTGGAGAAACGGTCCCGCCCTATAACACCGACAGCCTGGTGGAGTTGATGTTTGGCAAAGTTGTCAGCCTGGATGAGAAGACTCAATTGGAAGGTTCCGAGCCGGTTGTAGAAATTACCAACCTGTCCATCGATGACAATCGCATTCAGATTCGCGGTGTAAATTTAACCATCAACTGCGGCGAGGTGATCGGTCTGGCAGGCATGGAAGGTTCCGGTCAGCGCCAGTTCCTGCGCACGCTGGCAGGACTGATCCGCTCGGTCGGCGGAGAATTACGGCTGAGCGGTAAACGAATGACCGGCAAACCTTACCATTCGTTCCAGACTGCCGGAATATCCTACGTCCCGGCTTCACGCCTGGAAGAGGGGTTGATCCCCGGCCTGTCGGTCACCGAGCATTTCATCCTGAGCGAAGATCAATCTGGCTTTTTCATCGACCGCGAGAAAGCGGTGACCATCTGCCGGGACCGCATTAAAACCTTCAACATCAAAGGTGAGCCGGTCACCCGGGTTGAGGCGCTTTCAGGTGGTAATCAGCAGCGCGCCTTGCTGGCAATGCTGCGTACCCCTCTGCGGCTGCTGTTGTTGGAGCATCCCACCCGCGGGTTGGACATCGAATCATCGATCTGGATCTGGAGCCAGCTCAAGGATCGCTGCAAGCAGAAGACCTGCATTGTGTTTATTTCGGCTGATCTGGAAGAGGTGCTGCATTATAGCGACCGCATTCTGGTCTTTTATAACGGTAAAGTCTCTCAACCGCTGGACGCTGCCGCGACCACTGTGGATCAGCTTGGGCAATTAATCGGTGGGAAAGGTTTCTAGTGTTGAACAAGACTTCCCCTGTTTACAAGTTCGGCTTCCAAATCTTAGCTATTGTGGGTGCTTTGATTTTCACCACTGTGGTGATGCTGCTGGCAAAAGCGCCGCCGTTGGAGGCTTATAGATTAATTGTCATCGGGTCGGTCGGTTCGGTTGGCAAAATATCGGATGTCATCGTCGCCTGGATCCCGCTGCTGCTGGCTACCTCGGGGCTGTTGCTGACCTTTGCCGCCGGGTTATGGAACATCGGCATTGAAGGGCAGATCACCCTTGGCGCCATTTTCACTACCCTGGCGCTGCGCTTGCTGCAGGACTCTGCACTGTCTCCGGCCTTAATTATTATTATTGGCTTCCTGTCCGGTATCCTCGGCGGCATGATCTGGGCGTCGCTGACCGGATTATTGAAAATTTATGGTGGAGTGAATGAAATATTTGGCGGTCTTGGATTGAATTTTGTCGCCACCGCCTTGACCATCTGGCTCATCTTTGGCCCATGGAAACGCCCAGGGGTGGGTTCCATGAGCGGTACAGTCCCCTTCGACAACCTGCTGTGGCTGCCGCAGGTGGAAGGACTTCGCATGAGCTGGTGGTCGCTTGGCATTGGTCTGATCGGCATCGTCGTCGTTTTCCTGATATTGCAAGGCACGTACTTCGGTCTCCGGCTTAAGGCAGTCGGCAAGAACGGCCGGGCAGCTTTTATCATCGGCATTCCGACCGGAAAGTACATGATGTCCGCCTTCTTCATCTGCGGCGCATTCGCCGGATTGGCAGGCGCTACCCAGGTGCTGGCGGTGTACCACCGGCTGATCCCGTCCATTTCGTCGGGGTACGGCTTTTTGGGGTTGATGGTCGCCATGTTGATCAATTACCAGGCGTTGTGGGCTGCCCCGGTGGCGCTCTTTTTCGCCGCTCTGAATATCGGCAGCATCCAACTACCCATCGTGCTCAAACTGGATTCAACCCTCTCCGGGGTTCTCCAGGGTGCGTTGGTGCTGTTCGTCCTGATGATGGACGGCGTCCGCCGCCGGCTGACAGCTAAGAAGGTGAACTAAACCATGGACAATAATACCCTGGTAGGGTTAGCAGGAATTTTAGCGTCAGCAGCACCGGTGGTTTTTGCGGCCATCGGTGAGACCATCACTGAGAGGGCAGGCATCACCAACCTTTCGATTAACGGCCTGATTCTGCTCACTGCGATGGCGGGTTTTGCCACCTCGGTTACTACCGGCAGCCTGTTGCTTGGCTTCCTGGTCGGCGCTGTGATTGGGGCCCTGGTGTCCCTGATTGTAGCTTTTAGCAGTATCGCCCTCAAACAGTCGCAAGTGGCGGTGGGTTTTGTGTTGGCTTTGATGTGCCGCGACCTGTCGTATTTCCTTGGCAACCCATTTATGGGGGCTTCAGGACCGCGGGTGCCGCCGCTGCCCATCCCAGGTCTGTCGGACATCCCGGTGCTGGGCGTTTTGTTCTTCCGCCAGGATATTCTGGTTTATGCCAGTTTCCTCCTGATCGCGGTAGCCTATATCTTTGTGTATAAAACCCGGCCGGGGCTGATGCTGCAGGGAATTGGCGAGCAGCCGGCGACCGCATATGTGCGCGGTGCGAACGTCAACCGTCTGCGCTACCTCTACACCATCATTGGCGGGGCACTGGTGGGAATTGCTGGACCGATGTACTCGTTGAGCGTCAAAGTTGGCTGGAAAGGCACCATCACCGGGTTGGACGGTATCGGCTGGATTGCCCTGGCGATCACCATTTTCGGCGGTTGGAATCCGCTGCGGGCTGCTTTTGGGGCTTATTTGTTCGTGCTGCTGCAATGGTTGGGGTTGGTGCTACAGCCTTCGCTGCCAAACATCCCGTCACAGGTGCTGCAGGTTGCACCCTTCCCGCTGATGATCCTGACGCTGCTGCTGGTGAATATTGGCAATTCGGAATGGGTGGACCGGACGCTGGCAGGCTTGCCTGAAGAGCTGCGGCGTTTTATTGCCAGGGTGCTGCGCGCCATGCGCACGACGCCGCCGGCTGCGCTTGGCATACCGTTTGACAATGAATGAGCAAAAGCCATGAGTGAATTTATCGGATACCGCTGCTCATTGTGCCAGACCGAGTATGCGCCCAGCCAGGTGACCTATACATGCCCCAAAGACGGGGGCAACCTGGATATGGTGCTGGATTATGCAGCCATCCGGCAGCGCTACCAGATCAACGATATCACCACCCGCACCGACACCTCGCTGTGGCGCTACCTGCCGCTGCTGCCGGTCACTGACCCTGGCGGGGAGGATACGTCGCTGCGTACGGCTGGATGGACGCCTACTTACAAGGTTGACCGACTGGCGCAGCCGCTGGGGCTGAAGAATCTGTGGATCAAGGATGAGGGGCGCAACCCGACTGCCTCGTACAAAGACCGGGCTTCGGCGGTGGTGGTGGCGCGCGCGCTCGAAATTGGCGCCGAGGTCACGGTGACCGCCTCAACCGGCAACGCCGGGGCTGCGCTGGCGGGCATGGCAGCGGCTGTCGGTCATAAAGCCGTCATTTTTGCCCCGAAGAGCGCTCCCCAGGCTAAAATTGCCCAACTACTGGTGTTTGGCGCGCAGGTCATCCTGGTGGACGGCAACTATGACGCAGCCTTCGACCTGACCATTCAGGCGTCCAACGAGTTCGGTTGGTATTGCCGTAATACCGGTTACAACCCCTTTACCGTGGAAGGCAAGAAAACTGGCGCATTCGAAATCTGGGAAAATCTCCTGCTTAATCTGCCCCAGAAGTATTCTCCGCTGTCCATTTTTGTATCGGTCGGTGACGGGAATATCATCTCAGGGTTGCATAAAGGCTTCAAAGACTTGCAACTCCTGGGTTGGCTGGGAAGCATGCCGCGCATTTTCGGCATCCAATCCGACCAATCAGCCGCAGTCGCCAACGCTTTTTTTGCCGGCAGCGAGGAGATAATCCCGGTGCGGGCAACCACCATCGCTGACAGCATCTCGGTTGATTTACCGCGCGACGGCGTACGGGCGGTGCGCGCAGCCCGCGAGACGGGCGGCGAATATCTTACCGTCACCGACGAGGAAATCATCCGTGCCATCGGTGAAATTGGCAAGGTTGGCATCTTTGCTGAACCGGCTGGAGCAGCCGCCTTTGCGGGACTGAAAAAAGCGATGAGAGCGGGTAAAATTGGGCTGGATGACCCGGTTCTGGTTATCAACACCGGCAGCGGGTTGAAAGACATTCGCGCTGCGTTGAAGTCGGTCGGCGAGGCTCCGGTGATCGAGCCGACGCTGGCAGCTTTAAAGAAACACCTGGGAATCTAAACTGCTATCTTCGCCTTGTTTGCCCCTTGAAAGAAGGTCTGCCAAATGGAACCCACATTTTCGATCATCGCCCCGATTTACAACGAAGAATGCTGCCTGGACGAACTTCATCGGCGCATCAGCGAGGTGATGGATCAGACGCATGAACCATGGGAACTTGTGCTGGTCAATGACGGCTCGCGAGACGCGTCGGCAGAGATTATTCGCCGATTGGCCGCCAGCGATAAACGGATTCGCCCGGTGATGTTTGCCCGAAATTTTGGGCACCAGATCGCTGTCACCGCCGGGTTGGATTATTCACGTGGCCAGGCAGTGGTCATCATCGACGCGGACCTGCAAGATCCCCCCGAGGTGATCCTGGAGATGATTGCTAAATGGCGCGAAGGCGCTGAGGTGGTATTTGCAGTGCGCGCTGAGCGCGAAGGCGAGTCGTGGTTCAAGAAACTCACCGCTTCGTTGTTTTACCGCATCATTTACAGTATCACCGATGTCAAAATCCCGCTGGATAGCGGCGATTTCCGCCTGATGGACCGAAAAGTGGTCAACGTGATGAACAGCATGCGTGAACATCACCGCTTCTTACGCGGCATGTCGGCCTGGGTGGGCTTTAATCAAGTTGGCGTAACATACAACCGGGCGGCGCGGTTTGGCGGTGAAACCAAATACCCGTTCAAGAAGATGTTCAAGCTGGCTTTAAACGCCATTACCGGTTTTTCGTATTTCCCGCTGCAATTGGCGACCTATGTCGGCTTCATCACCGCAGGATTGTCAATTTTAGCCATCCCGGTGGTCGCCATCATGCGCGCCTTGCAGTCGCAGGCTTTTTTTGGACAGGCATCCACACTACTGGCGGTACTCTTTCTAGGTGGCGTGCAATTGATATCACTCGGCATTCTGGGCGAGTATATCGGAAGAATTTACGACGAAGTCAAAGGCCGGCCTTTGTACATTGTCAGCCAGGAACCCAAGGATTTCCACACAGATGAAACCAAAATTACAGGAGAAAATTTATAATGGCTAAAATTGACCTGACGATTTACCCCGAACACCGCGACCGGGCGATCCAGCAGGTGAAGGAACGAAAAATTGTGATCCCCACCTTCGCCCAGATGAAAAATCCAGACTTAATTCCGGCGAAAGTCAAAGAGGAGTTGGGGTCGATCGGCCTGTGGGATGTCCACCCGCGCAATTTATTCCGCATCTCGTGGAAAAATGAGCCTAAAGCGCGCGGGGGCGGTTACGGTGGTGTGAATTATTTCGAACTACCTTCCAGGCTGACAGGCACCCCCGCCCGCATCATTGGACTGGTGGGCAAGTGGTTCCCCACCGGCGCGCACAAAGTCGGGGCGGCGTTCGGATGCCTGGTGCCGCGTCTGGTGACCGGTCAATTTGACCCGGCGACCCAAAAAGCTGTTTGGCCGTCCACCGGCAACTATTGCCGCGGCGGCGCATATGATTCAGCGTTGCTTGGTTGCCAGTCAATCGCCATTTTGCCGGAAGGAATGAGCCGGGAACGCTTCGAGTGGCTGGAAAAGATTGCCGGAGAGGTGATCGCCACCCCCGGGTCAGAATCCAATGTCAAAGAAATCTTTGACAAGTGCTGGGAACTGCGGCGCTCCGGGCAGGACCTGGTCATCTTCAACCAGTTCGAAGAGTTTGGCAATTATTTGTGGCACTACAATGTTACCGGGCACGCGATTGAAGAAGTGCTCAAACGTGAATTGGGTCCAAAGGATAACTTCCGCGGTGTAGCGCTGACCACCGGTTCAGCCGGCACCATCGCTTGCGGTGAGTACCTGAAAACGATCTTCCCTGGCAGCAAAACGGTTGCCAGCGAAGCCTTGCAGTGCCCGACCCTGCTGCGCAACGGCTTTGGCGCGCACCGCATCGAGGGTATTGGCGACAAGCATGTGCCGTGGGTGCATAACGTTAAAGAAACCGACATGGTGGTTGCCATTGACGACAATGCCGTGGTGAATGTTGCCCGCCTGTTCAACGAAAAAGTTGGCCGCGAGTACCTGGTACGCAAGGGCGTCCCCGAAGCTGTGACCGCCAATCTTGACCTGCTGGGCTTCTCGGGCATCGCCAACATGCTTTCGGCGATCAAGATGGCCAAGTATTACGAGATGGGTGAGAACGATGTAGTCTTTGTGGTCTTCACCGACTCGATGGAATTGTATTCCAGCCGGATTGGTGAATACCGCCAGGAGATGGGCGAGTTTTCCGCCTATGACGCCGCAGCTGCCTTCGCCCGTGACTTGCACGGTGAACGCACCGACAACCTGCTGGAGCTGTCGTACGAAGACCGCAAGCGCATCCATAATTTGAAGTATTACACCTGGGTCGAGCAGCAAGGCCGCACTTATGACGAGATTCAGGCTCAGTGGTACGACCCGGATTACTGGACCGGCTACCGCAACCAGGCGGACGAGATCGATGCGTTGATCACGGAATTCAACCAGCGCGCTGGCGTGGCGTAGGCTTGTCGAGCGTTCTAAATTTGGGTGGCGCGCTGTTTCTCCGGCGCGCCAATTCTGTTAATTCTCAGAAAGCAGCGGCAAGACTTCCGCAGCCAGGGTCTCGGGCGTATGGACCCCCACCCGGATATTGCGGATCACGCCTTTGCGGTCAACAATAATCGAGGTTGGGTAGGTGTTGATTTTAAGCGCATCCATGACCCGGTAATCGGGGTCTACTAACACTGGAAAATCCAGACCAAACTCGCTGACAAAATCCGCCGCGGTGGCCGGAGCTTCTCCGGCGTTCAGCGCCAGAACCACAAAACCTTTATCCTTGTACTGGTTGTAAAATGCATTCAAATCCGGCATTTCAGCCCGGCAGGGCGGGCACCAGGTGGCCCAAGTGTTGATCAGTACTACCTGGCCTGCATAATCGTTTAGACTAACCCAATTCCCGTCAATACCTGCCAATTCAAAATTGGACATGCGTGCATTCAGCTGGGGTGGAACGATGCCGCTGGATGCGCTGGGACGGAAATAGGTCACTAGACTCATCAAGAGGATCAGAATACCAACTGCCATGATGATCAACCCGGTGCTGGATTGCGCGGGTCGGTTGGGCTGGCGGGCAGGGGAAGGATTGGTCTGGAAGGTGGTCACGATTGTTTTGAACAGATCAAAAAGGGTATGTACGCCCAATTTTATCTCAATTCCAGCGTTTATCACTCACTTTTGAAAGTTAAAATGCCTCCAGGTAATCGGGCTATAATAATAAAATCATGTCTGTACTCATCAAGGTAACCGATGACCCTGCTGCTTGATCCGTCCGCGCTGGTTCTTGTTGTGGTGGTGACCCATCCCCGCGACCTGGAAATTGCCAGGGTGCTTGGCTGGTACCGTATTCCGTTTAAGTCTGCGCCGAAAGTGGTGGCGGTGGATTACCTGGCTTTTTATCAGACTGCCGGTTTCGGCGAGCAGGAACGCTGGAAAATCAATTTTATTGCACCGGTGCGCGGGCATGAACTAACTACCCGGGCTGAATTGATCCGTGACGAGCCCGATCACCCGCGCGCTGGCGAGGAGTACTATAAAATCCAGCTCGGGCCGCTGCAGACTTTACCGCATCCGGTTCAGGCTGACCAATGGCGGCGGATCACGTTCCTCTACACCACCGGCGAACTGCTGCATCAGGCTCAAATCGTCAAGGACCTGGTGGTGCGGGACGAGGAGCGAGCCCTGCTATGGCAATCTTTGCGGGAACGCGCCATGCGCAGTGGTGATTACGACGCTGACGATTTGCCGGAAGATCAATTTCAACTTGACCCGCTGGTCCTGGCAATGCTGGGCGGATTTGATAAAATTCACGAACAACCCGAAGCCTGGGACGAAAATTGACATCATTATTCATCGAGGAGTCCCCATGACCGTTGTCATTCAATCTGGAACCATTCTGACTGCTGGTGATACTTACCAGGCGGATATCCTGGTCGAGGGCGAACACATCCAAACCATCGGTAAAGACCTGGCTGTTCCGTCCGGCGCGCAAGTGATTAATGCTGCCGGAAAGTATGTCATGCCCGGCGGGGTGGATGTCCACACCCATTTTGATCTCCCGATGTTCGGCACAGTTTCTTCGGACGATCACTACACCGGTCACAAAGCTGCGGCTTTTGGCGGTACCACCACGGTCATTGATTTCATCTCGCAGGACTTCGCACCGCTGCAAGCTTGTGTGGATGCCTGGCATGCCAAAGCTGACCCGAAAGCAGCGGTCGATTTTGGTTTTCATATGAATATTAGCCGGCTGGATGATCAAGTGGAAGCTGAAATCCCGGGATTGGTTGATCAAGGGATTACCAGCCTTAAGGTTTTTACTGCCTACAACAACCGGATGCGTTTGAGGGACGATCAGATTCTGCGGGTACTGCGAATAGCAAAAAAATATGGGTTGTTGACTCTGGTACATGCTGAAAACGGAGACGTCATCGAAATGCTGGTAGCTGAAGCCCTGGCACAGCATCACTTGGAACCGGTCTGGCATGCGCGCACCCGGCCAGCCTGGGGTGCGGTTGAGGCGGTACTACGCTCAGCGTCGTTGGCTGCCGAGAGCGAAGCTCCTTTATACATCGTCCACATGAACGCTGCCGGCGAGGTTGACATGCTGTCCTACGCCCGCGAACAAGGGCTGCTGGTCATGGGCGAGACCTGCCCGCAATACCTTTTCTTCTCGGAAGACAACCTGGAGCAGCCCGACGGCGCCAAATTTGTCTGTTCACCACCGGTGCGTTCGGAAACTGATCAGCAGCGTCTGTGGGAAGGGCTCGAGGATGGCACCATCCAGGTCCTGGCAACGGATCACTGTCCCTTCTTTTACGACGGTACCAAACCTATCCTGTACGAAGGCAAGCCCATCGCGATTCCCGGCAAGGAACTGGGGGAAGACGATTTCACGAAAATTCCGAATGGGTTGCCGGGCGTCGGTGACCGGATGATGGTATTCTGGAGCACCGCAGTCGCGACTGGCCGGATTTCCCCGAACAAGTTTGTCGAGCTGACCAGCACCAACCCGGCCAAAATATTTGGCATGTACCCGCGCAAAGGCAGCCTCACTCCTGGCGCGGACGCGGATATCCTCATTCTTGACCCCAATCAGAAAATTAATTACGGCGTAGCGCACTCACAGCAGCGAACTGACTATAATTTGTATGAAGGCTGGCAGCTGACCGGCGCGGTTGACAAAGTATTCCTGCGCGGGAAATTAATTGTCGATGGTAAGGAATGGCACGGTCAGGCTGGTTCGGGCAAGTTTATCCACCGTAAACCTTTTGAACATTTGATCTAAGTCCTGCATGCTGACCATTTTGCCGGTTGCTCTGCTCTTTATCACTGCTCTTGCGGTTTATTTCCTGCGCTTTTTACGGCGTGGGACCGGTTATGCCTGGATGGCTGCCGTATTAATGACGATCATAACGTGGGGCGGAGTGCTGGCGCTGAACTGGTTCACGCCGCAAGTTTTCACGATTTCCCCCTGGCGCCCATTTGACCCGGGAAATGCGGATGCCATCCGCCTGGGTTGGGATTCAATATCATGGGTTTACGGGTTCAGCTTAATCAGTGCAGAATTAGCCGTGTTATTGACAGCAGCTGCCCGATTCCGGCGGAATAGCAACCCACTCACCTGGGCAACCAACCTGGTTTTAGCGGGTGCAGGGATCGCAGCGGTAATGGCGCAGACACCACTAGCCTTGTTAATGGCCTGGGTAGTGTTAGACAGTCTTGATTTGCTCATCGTGATGCGCCTGTCACGCGCTTGGAAATTCACATCTCGCGGCGTATTGGCTTTTGTCGTGCGCAGTATCAGTTCCTTCTTGCTAATCGGCGCTTTATCCATTCAGCGGGTTGAGGGAGGCGCGCTTACCTTCGATAGCATGTTCCCGCAGGCCAGCTTGCTGGTGTTGCTGTCCATTGGCTTGCGGTTGGGGCTTCTGCCGCTCAACACCCCGTATTCCGAGGAGTTTCCGTTCCAGCGCGGGTTAATTTCCTTTGTCCGTCTCGCGGCGCATACCGCCGGATTGGCAGCTCTAGCGCGTTTTCCGCAATCCGGCGTTCCGGCTGTCTGGCAGCCATTTCTGTATACCATCACGGTGATTATTTGCCTGTACGGGGCTGTGATGTGGCTGGCTGCGCGCAATGAGGTTCAGGGTCGGCCTTACTGGCTTTTGGTGCTATCCGGTTTATCCTTTGTTTGCATTTTGCAGGGGCAGCCGTCGGCATCCATTGCCTGGGGATTGGTGATGGTCACGAGCGGAATGGGTTTATTTTTGTATTCTGCCCGTAATCGGGGTTTGACTGTTTTAGTGCTGCTAGGTGCGCTTGCACTGTCTGGATTGCCGTTTACACCCGCAGCCAGCGGATGGGCTGGATTGGTAACCGCCCCATTTGGTTTGGGTGATCTCGTTATTATCCTTTCGATGGCATTGCTTCTGGCGGGGTACGTTCGGCACAGCATCCAGCCGGCTGATAAATTCAATGAACTGGACGGCTGGGTCCGCGGTATATATCCGATTGGCCTGGTATTGGTGATTCTTTCTGGATGGATAGCAGCCCTTTTTGGACTGCCTGTGGGGTTAGGGACGGGACAGTGGTTGCCGGCGGTCATTACTGCGGTCCTGGCTATCGGGATTGGGTTTGTACGCTGGCGTGTTTTCCCGACCAGGATGGCCAGCCTTGCAGACAATGGTTGGTCGGGCAGCTTAATCCGCGCAGCGGATCGAACAATAACCAACGTAGTTCGTCTAAACTGGTTATATGAAATTTTGTGGTTCATTTATCGCGGACTGCGGCAGTTGGTCAATTTTGTGACGGTCATATTTGAGGGGGAAGGTGGCTTGATGTGGGCTTTTGTCCTGCTTGCGTTGTTGGTCACCCTTTTAACCGGAGGGGGTGGGTTCTAAATGGCCGAGTGGACAAACTTTATTCCGCTAGGTCTGGTGGTGGTTGGCTCACTGTCACTCCTCTGGACGAATAAGTGGCGCTACAATATCGGCTCAATTGCGCTGCAATACCTGGCCGTATTCTGGTTTGTTTCGCAAGTCTGGCCGATCGGCCTGGCGGCCATCAAACTCGTCGCTGGTTGGATGGCTGGGGCAGTGCTGGCAGCCTCGGTCACAGCCAGCGACTTACCGGAAACCGAAACCCCTGCCATGAGTGCACGCATTTTTCGAGTGGTGGGCGGCGTTTTTGTGCTCATCCTGGCTTTTTCGGCTGCCCCGCAGGCTGCCGAGTGGATCCCTGCCCAACAGACCGCCATGATATCCAGCCTGGTATTAATTGGGATGGGGCTGCTTCAATTGAGCATGACCAAAGATCCGCTGCGGGTTATTCTCGGTTTGCTGACAGTGCTATCCGGCTTTGAAATCATTTATGCGGCTGCATTAACCTCAGTGCTGGTCGCTGGCTTACTGGCGCTGGTGACCATCGGGGTCTCATTGACCGGCGCCTATTGGCTCAGTCTGACTCCACCGGAGGAGCCGTCGTGAGTTCACCGGTGATTTGGATCGTGATTCCAGCCGTTGTAGGGCTGTTCCTCTGGTTTTTGCGCAGCAAACAGCAATTGTCCTTAATTTTGGCGGCAGGTATTTGCATAATCTTGAGTGTGCTCTCCATCGTTTTGCCGATCGGAGCGGCTGTCAATTTAGGTGGGCTGACCTTTACCATTCCCTCTACACTTCCCGTACTGGGGCGGCGATTTGTCCTGACGGCCAGCGACCAGATGATTTTGACCCTGTTGTACGGCCTGGGGGCTGTCTGGTTTGCGCTCGCACCTCTGGCGTGGCCGCATAGGTTGTTTCCATCCTTTGGTCTGGGAATGTTGGCTTCGCTGACGGCGGCGTTGGCTGTGGCACCAATTTTATACGCTGCGCTGTTGGTGGAAACTGCAGTTCTATTTAGCATTCCGATCCTCTCACCGCCCGGGCGTTTAGTTGGTCAGGGCTTGCAGCGTTATCTGATCTTTCAGACCCTGGCTGTACCGGCGATTTTGTTCGCCGGCTGGCTCTTGGGGGTCGCTGAAGCTAACCCGGCAGATACTGCCATGTTCCAACGGGCCGGGATGTTCCTCGGGCTTGGATTTGCTTTCTGGCTGGGGGTATTCCCTTTTTACAACTGGGTGCCCATGATGATGACCGAGACGCACCCGTTCCCGGCGGGATATGTGCTCAGCCTGCTGCCAACCGCAGTCCTACTGCTTGGCCTGGATTTCATCAACTCGACCGGATTCTTGCGTGAATCAGCCGTTTTGTTCGATATCGTGCGGATCATCGGGATATTAATGGTGGTTACCGGGGGGCTTTGGGCTGCGTTTCAAGTCAACCTGGCCCGGGTATTTGGTTACGCGGTAATTTTTGAAACCGGTTTTGCTTTGTTGGCAATTAGTGTAAATACATTGGACGGTTGGATGCTGTTTGCTGCAGCGTTTTTACCGCGTTTGTTGGCGCTGCTCATATTTGCATTTGCCCTGGCAGTGCTGGAAAACCAGGGGATCCCCCTTACGCTACTGGGCATCCGCGGCCTGGCGCGCCGCTTTCCCCTCACCGCGCTTGGGCTGCTGGCAGCGATATTATCCATCAGCGGATTCCCCCTGCTGGCCGGGTTGCCCGTACGTCTCGAGATCTTTGAGCAACTGGCGATCACTTCCCGTACGGCTTTGATCGGAGCGGGGATTGGGACCACTGGGTTTCTATTCTGCGGCATGCACATATTATCCGAATTGATTCACAGTGATGAAAAACACTGGACCATGGTTGAAAATTGGCCGCTGCGAGTGATCTTGATTGGCGGATGCCTGTTCCTACTGGCTTTCGGTTTATTTCCAGAGACCTTCTACCACTCGATCCTGTTTATTCTGCAAGCGTTCCCGCATTTATTCTAGGAGGGATATCGTATAGCCATATCATAAAGCGACAACACTGGTCATTAGATGCGCATAGGTATGTAATTTACCCTGTTTTAGCGATCCAATTCTATAAAGATTGAGCCAGATGTTACAATTATTCCGAAATGTAGAATTGTTTATAATATTGGCATTCAAGCATTTAATTCCTAAATCATTGCCCGCCATTTTCCCCATTGAGAGGAATTCCGATGGATATTGATCAATTTAAAAAACAACTTGACTGGTTGGACGAGGAACGCCGAAAAGATAAGCTTCTGGTTGCCACTCTTCAGGACCGCATTGCAGATCTTGAGGAACGCATTCAACCAGTTGACCAGCGGGTGAATGAGTTGGAAGG
>CALMGN010000290.1 GCA_937863605.1 uncultured Anaerolineaceae bacterium | reverse complement strand
GTGACCATGAAATACCCCTCCTGCTACCTGGTTGGCTCAGGCGCGCGCGGCGAGATCCTCTCGATGGCGTTCGCTGGCCCCGGTCAGTGGCAGGATGCTGGCGGCAAGATCTTGCACTTTGCCCCCAACACCAGCAGCAAGATCACCTCTAAATCTATCAGCAAGGGCGGCGGACGCGCCTCGTACCGCGGGCTGCTCAAAGTCCACAAAGGCGCGTACAATGTCCGATCCAACGTAGTGTGTGATGCCCTGCTGCTCGATCCGCAATCGCGCTCAGACACCTACCCGTCTATTGAAATCGACGAAGAGGATGTATCCGTAGGTCACGAGGCTTCCGTCTCCAAGGTTGGCGAGGAACAGCTCTTCTACCTGATGAGCCGTGGGCTGAGCCAGGAAGAAGCTACCACCATGGTGGTCTCAGGTTTTATTGAGCCGCTGGTCAAGGAACTGCCGATGGAGTATGCGGTGGAAATGAACCGCCTGATCCAACTGCAAATGGTCGGCTCGATTGGTTAATTCAAATAGCTTTGTTGCCTGGGACTCATTGAAAAGGACGCTGCACCTATGACCAAAGAAACACCTAGGGTTGTCACCCGTGTTGTTCGCCGCGAAGGCACAGTGCTGAAGGATTTTGCCTTCAGCGCTGACATGGCGCGGGTTGACGGCTTGAGCAAATACATCGCCCAGTACCGGCAGGATGCCTGGACATCATACCAGTCGACGCCGATGCCAACCTTGAGAGATGAACCCTGGCGCCGCACTGATTTAAGCGGCATGCCGTCGGATCAGTTCCACCTGCCAAAAAATGAAGCGTATCTTGATTTAGCTCCGTTGCCTGAAGATTTAACCAGACCGGTTGCAGATCAGGAACACGGCGGACAGGTGATCCTCATGCCGGGCGGTGCTCAAGTCAGCCTGGCAGAGGAATTGGTCGACCAGGGCGTGATCTTCACCGACCTGCGCACCGCCGAACAACAACACCCGGCTTTACTTGAAAAGATAATGGGCAAGGTGGTGGAAGCCAAGGAAGGCAAATTTGCCGCTCTAGCGACCGCCCTGGCTGACAACGGTGTGGTGCTGTACGTCCCACGCGGCGTCACCATTGAACAACCGCTGCACTCCCTGCTGTGGGGCCCCGGCGAGTACCTGGCGCACATTTCGCATGTAATGGTCTGGCTGGAGTCTGGCGCCAGCGCCACCTATGTCCATGAATACGCCTCGCCGACCGAAAAAGCTCCCGCTTTCCATGCCGGTCTGGTCGAAATTCACGTTGGCGACGGCGCCAACCTGCGTTTCGTTGAATTGCAATCCTGGGGCGAGCATGTCTGGAACTTCACCCACGAACGTTCCCAGGTGTGTCAGGACGGCCAGCTGGATTGGATCTTTGGCGCCATCGGCGGCAATGTAACAAAAAACTTCGCCGAGCTGGATCTGGTGGGTCGCGGCAGCATGGGACGCATGTCTGGTTTCTACTTTACTGACGGCAAGCAGCACCTGGATTATGACTCGCAGCAGAACCACCGGGCGCAAAACACAACCAGCGACCTGCTCTTTAAAGGCGCACTGATCGACAGCAGCCGCGTGGTCTGGCAGGGCATGATCTATGTCGCCCCAGGCGCGATGAAAACGGACGGCTACCAGGCCAACCGCAATCTGGTACTCAGCCGCGAAGCGCGCGCCGATTCGATCCCCGGGCTGGAGATTTTGGCGGATGACGTACGCTGCACCCACGGCGCAACCGTTGGCAAAATTGACGCCGATCAGGTTTTCTACCTGCGCGCCCGCGGCATTCCGAAAGTCGATGCCGAGCGCTTGATCGTCTCCGGCTTCTTTGACCCGATCATGCAACGCATTCCCTTCGAAGGCGTGCGTGAACGTTTCCAGGTGTCGATTGCAAAGAAAATGGCGGCTTACCACGGCTAACAAACCGGATTTACGCGATAGGATCCCCTGAATGGGTATTATCCCCAACGGGTAAACTGCTTAACGGCAGGCGGAATCTTCCCGACCTGACTGTGCTAAAATGAACGAACGTTATTATTGAGGAAATAGAAAGTTGGAGAGTGTTGAATGGCAAAT
This sequence comes from uncultured Anaerolineaceae bacterium, assembly GCA_937863605.1. Classification (GTDB taxonomy): domain Bacteria; phylum Chloroflexota; class Anaerolineae; order Anaerolineales; family Anaerolineaceae; genus Bellilinea. The sequence goes on along the minus strand of CALMGN010000290.1, from coordinate 21,663 downwards.
ATTCCTTTTATGCATCCCCCCGAACCGGAATCAGCCTACGAAGTAGGCGATACGGTTGAAGTTTTCGCAGACCACGACAAATCCGGTGAAAGGGTTCGCGGGTGGCTGAAAGGGATCGTTGTCCAGGTGGATTCTAAAATGGTGGCGGTTCAATTCCGCTCGAACGTGTTTCTGACCGACGGCTGGATGGTGCCGGATCATATCCTCTGGTTCCCGCAAAATTCGGCTCATATTCGTTTCCCCCAGAAAAAAGCTACGAAAGCCGAACTCGCCGGGCAGGAGTAATCCCGCACGGGTATCTCATCGTGAAGGCAGGATAAATGATGGAAAATTCTCAACCTGCGATGCTGGATCTGCTGCGGGTACGGAATGATTTTCCGATTCTGGAACGTGAAATTGCGCCTGGCAAACGCTTGATTTATTTGGATTCAACCGCGACCTCGCAAAAACCGCTCAGCGTGATCCAGGCGATGGATGATTACTACCGCCGCACGAATGCCAACATTCACCGCGGGGTGCATACACTGGCTGAAGAAGCCACAGCTTCTTATGAAAACGCACGCGAGCGTATTGCTGCCTTTATCGGCGCCAAAAAAACACGCGAGGTCATCTATACCCGCAATACGACCGAATCGATCAACCTGGTGGCTTACAGTTGGGGACATAAAAACTTGAAAGCCGGCGATGTGGTGATTCTGACCGAAATGGAACACCATTCCAACCTGGTCCCCTGGCAGATGCTGGCAGCGGAACTCGGGCTGCGGCTGGAATTTATTCCGGTCACTCCCGACGGTCTCCTGGATTTGGAAGCTTATCGCGATCTATTGACCCTGTCACCGAGGCTGGTTGCCTTCACCCAAATGTCCAACGTGCTTGGCACGATCAACCCTGCCAAAGAGATTATTGCTCTGGCGCATCAGGCCGGGGCATTGGCGCTGGTGGACGGCGCCCAATCGGTGCCGCACCTGCCGGTCAATGTGCAGGAGTTGGATGCCGATTTTCTGGCTTTTTCGGCGCACAAAATGCTCGGCCCGACCGGGATTGGGATTCTGTACGGCAAAGAAACGCTGCTGGATGCTATGCCGCCATTTATGGGCGGCGGCGATATGATCAAAAAGGTGCATCTGCGCAGCTTCACCCCTAATGATCTGCCGCACAAGTTCGAGGCAGGCACTCCGGCAATTGCCGAAGCAATCGGGTTTGGCGCTGCGATCGATTATCTGACCACGTTGGGGATGGAGAATGTGGCGCGGCACGAACACACCATCATTTCCTATGCGCTCGAAGCGCTCAGCGAGGTGGATGGTCTTTCCATCTTTGGGCCCTCGGCTGACAAGAAGGGGGCAGTAGCCTCTTTTACCCTGCCCGGCATTCACCCACACGATGTAGCCCAAATCCTGGACACGCAAGGGATCGCCGTGCGCGCCGGCCACCACTGCGCTATGCCTCTGCATGAGAAGTTCAATTTGCCGGCGACCACAAGGGCCAGTTTTTATGTTTATAATACCCTGGAAGAAGTAGACCGGTTGGTAGCAGGTTTAAATAAAGTTATGGAAATTTTTGGATAGGCTTTTACCCGATGGACGATCTCTACCGTCAAATCATCATTGAACGTTATAAATCTCCGCTTTACCGCGGCGAGCTTGACCCGCACGATATTTCTTTCGAAGATGAAAACCCGCTGTGCGGCGACCATATCCGCATTGACTTGCGGGTAGATGAAAATGGCATGGTCAGCGAGGCGGCTTTCAGCGGGCATGGCTGCGCTATTTCTCAGGCTTCGGCGGATTTGCTGCTCGAATCGGTGATTGGCAAGCCGCTGGAAGAAGTCAAAACGTTGACCAAGCAGACCGTGCTGGATAATCTTGGCATCGACCTGGGTCCGGTGCGATTAAAATGCGCGCTGCTGCCGCTGAAAGTGCTCAAGGCTGGCGTTTACGGGCTGGGTGAAGGGCAAGACGCGCTGGTGGAGGATTAAAATTGTGGCGGATGAACTGGTAGAGTCTGAGTATACCTTTTACGCTGTAGCAGACGTCAGTGAGGTGCCCAACGGCAAACGCATTTTCCTCACCATTGGTGAGGAAAATATAGTGGTTTTCAACATCGCCGGCAAGCTGTTTGCCATGGGCGACGTCTGCACGCATGACGGCGGACCGCTGGGCGAAGGTGAACTGGATGGTTATGAAGTAATCTGCCCGCGCCACGGCGCGCGCTTTGACGTGCGCAGCGGCAAGGCGCTGACCCTGCCGGCATTCATCGATGCGCCGTACTATCCGGTGCGCATCAACGGCAGCGATATTGAGGTGGGAATTCGGGAATAGAAATTCGTCTCCCTTGAAAAAGAGAGAGGCAAGGCGGGGCATTTTATTTTGCTTGATTTTTTCCGACTACCTCCATGCTTGGAAGGTAATCAACCCTACCCACCCCGCCCCATTCTTGGGGCGGGAAAATTTATAACCCAGGGTTTTGCGCCGACACGGCGCAAAACCCTGGAAATAATTTAATCCCCGCTCCCTGAGAGGTTGACCTTCTGGTAAGATCGTATCGGCCCGGGGAGCGGGGGTAGGGGGTGAGGAGTAAAACCAAATAGGTTGCCTTATCAATTTGTAAAGCCAGGTAAATAATTGTATTCCAGGACGCCAGCATCTACTTGTAGGCGTAGAATTCTAAATCGACCCGTAATATTGGGTGAATAATTAATAAAAAGTGGGCTTTATGAAAAGCCCACTTTTTATTAATTATTTTATGACACACCCAAAGCTGCCAACCACCCGCAGGATATCAAATCCTTCTGCGAAAGGTCGCTCGCAGATCGCGCCGAAACGGACCAGCGTCGAGCGGGTCACATCCGCTTCAAAATAGTAGCGGCTCTTGTAGGTGGCGTATTGTGCCAATGCCTCGATCTTTTTATTCACGTCCGCTTCCGTGACTTCCACCAAAAAACTGGGGAAGAAACCGTAAGAGGAACGGATCACGTCAAACCCCAGCACCGTAGTGCCGCGAAAAGCGCGCAGTGCCTCTTCGGTCACCGTGCCGTGGTCCTGGTGGATGTCAGCTTTGGTATGCACGAAAACGATATCCGGCTGGAATGACCGTTTTAACCCCAGCATATACTCCAGGATTTCCTGGCGCTGCTGCGGGAATCGGCGAGTTTCGAACTCGCCAAGAACAATTTTGTTTTTCGGAACCCCTAACACTGCCATGGAGTTGTAATGCTCCCCAACCAGGTTTTGAAGCTCGGGATTTTTTTGATTGTCCGAAAGCGTCACGCATAACAGGTCGGTCTGATTAGCGATGTGAGCAATTAGCGCGCCGCAGCCAATTTCGATGTCGTCGGGGTGTGCGCCGAAAAACAACACCCGGCGCCCGTAGAAGGTCATATCCTGGGCCATGGGTTATTTAACTGCCAGAATACCGCCAACCACTTTGGTCATCACCAGCTTGCCATCTTGTTCCAGACGGCGGGCAGCGACAACTTCAATTTGGCGCATGATGCGGTTGAAATCGTCTTTGGTCTGGAAGAACGAGTTCCACAACTTGCGGTCTTCCGAGAGCGAGGCGCGGGTATATTCAACGAACGGTTCGACCGTTTCGAAGGTCAGCGGATTTTCAAAGGGCTTTAATTCAACGTGTGAAAAAGTCGACTCGATTGCTGCGTAGATCTCGCTGCTGAAGCGCGACGAACCGGGCATGGGCGGGATAGTTTTGCCAGTAGCCTCGGTAATGATGTCGTAGAACAGCTGCTTATTGGTCGGCATGGGTCCGGAAGCGAACATCACGCCGCCGGGTTTGATCACGCGGTGAAACTCGCGGATGGTTTTGGGGATGTCAACCGCATAATAGATGGCGAAGCAGCAAGATACCAGGTCGAAAGTGTTTTCTGGCAGGCCGAAGGATTGGTTGAAGTCCAATGGCAAGAATGTAACGTCTTTATTCAGGCGCAAATTTTCCCGCCGGGCCTGGTCGAGCAGCTCGGCATTGACGTCGCCGCCGGTGATGGCAGCCTGACCGTTCAGGAAGTCATGATACAAGAAGCACTGTTTGCCAGCGCCGCAGCCAACATCCAGAATCGTCTGCCCGGCTTGGAGCGGTAAAATTCCGAGCATCCAGTCGTCAATGTTGCGTCCCCCGTATTTGGAATGGATGTCGATGCGTTTCAAGAGGTCGTTGGTGGTCTCCTGATAGTCGTAGCTCATTTTCCCTCGCTTTGGATGATTGTCGGGCTAAGTATAAATTCTCTGGCGGGATTGTCAAGGTAGTAGGCGTTCTTCCTCTGGTAGAATTGGGAGCGACCTTGAAACTCAGGATGGAATTGTTGCGAAAATCGCCCCGCCGAAAACTGCTTGGGACCCTCGCTCTGCTCTTGATCGCAGCTGCTGTGGCAGTCTTCGGCTACAGTTTGATAAGCGGCACAGGGACCGGCAGGACACTGCCAGCAGGATCAGCCTGGGGCGGGGTTCCGGTTAGCGGGTTGACGGTCGAGGAAGCGGCGGCACGGGTAGAATCGGTGTTTTCCACGCCGCTCGAGCTGCACTACCTGAATGAAATCATCCAGGTTGCACCACAGGAGCTTGGTTTTGATTTGAATTCCGCTGCCATGACAGCCGAGGCTGAGCGCAGCGGGCAGGGCGGCCTGTGGGTCCGCCTGTGGAACCGCAGCGGCGCATTATCCACGCTGAAGCTTCAATATGAGATCGACGGGGAAATCTTGCGGGCATACCTGACCAATGAAATTGCCGCCCGCTACGATCAGCCAGTGCAAGCAGCGTTACCCATCCCCGGTACCACTAATTTTTCCGAAGGAAGCGCCGGCTGGCGGCTGGATGGCATTCAATCCACCCAACGGATCTCGCAATCTCTGGTTGATCCAGCCAACCGCACCGTGGAACTGGTGGTTGCCGGTGATTCAATCCCGGCAGCGAGTCTGGAGAACCTGGAAATCTTCCTGAAGCAGACCATTGCAGCCAGCGGCTTCACCGGTGTTGCCGAGGTTTTTATGCAAAATCCGAAAACCCGCGAGCTGCTGCACTTTGCCAGCCGCAGCGGGTTGGATGTTCCGGTCGACATTGCATTTTCGGCTGCCAGCACGATGAAAATACCGATCATGGTTTCAGCGCTGCGCCGTACCGGCGAACCCATCCCGGAAGGGGTGCAGCAATTGATCGAACGCATGATTGTGCTATCGGAAAATCCGCCTGCCGACACGCTGATGGAGAATGTGATCGGCTCCACGCTTGCCCCACTGGAGGTGACTGCCGACATGCAGGATCGGCTTGGGTTGAAAAATACCTTCCTGGCAGGATATTTTTACTTCGGCGCTCCGCTGTTGCAACTATTTCAGACTTCCGCCAATTCCCGCACCGATGTCAACCTGGACCCGGATGTGTACAACCAGACCACGACTTCGGACATGGGTGCTTTGCTGACTGCGATTTATCATTGTTCAAACAGCGAGCCTTCCTTGTTGACAGATGTCTTCGCAGGCGAGATCACACCCTCAAAATGCAGCTATATGCTGGAAGTGCTGGCGCGCAATGAGATCGGGGTGCTGTCCGAGGCGGGTGTGCCAGACGGCACGCGTGTGGCGCACAAACACGGCTGGACGGAAGAAGCCGACGGCTATTTGCACACCATCAGCGACGCCGGAATTGTGAACTCGCCCGGTGGGGACTTTGTATTTGTCGTATTTCTTTACGACAGCAATCAACTACTTTTCGACCCGGCGGATGAGCTCATCGCCCAACTTGTGCAGGTGATGTACAACGCCACCAATCCGCTGGCGCAGGAGCACTGGCTCGGCGGACGCGTGTTTTTCCCGCGAAATTGATCAGCAGATGCGCGGCAGCATTTCGCCGCTGAGCATGTCCAAAATGCGCGTTCCGCCGATCAAAGTGCGCATTAAAACGCGTTTGGCAGGTGCTTCCTGCACCACGCCAATGCGTACAGCTTCAACCCCGTACCTGTGATTGCGCATAGCCAATAAAGCTGCGTCGGCCTCGGCTTCCGGCACGATTACGATCACTTTACCCTCGTTGGCTACGTAGAGCGGGTCAAACCCAAGCATCTCGCAGGCCGCTCGCACCGCCGGGTGCATCGGAATTTTGGCTTCATCCAACAGAATGGCTGTCCGGCTTTGCTCGGCAATCTCATTGAGCGTGGTCGCCAGCCCGCCGCGGGTCGGGTCGCGCAGCACGTGGGTGTGGGGAGCAGCCTCCAGAACAGCGTTGATTAACCCGTTGAGCGGGGCGACATCCGAGCGCACGTCGGCCTCGAAGCCCAATTCGCCGCGCGCCGAGAGCACTGCAATGCCATGGTCGCCAATGGCTCCGGAAATCAAAACGACATCGCCGGGCTGGGCCTGTTCACCGCCAATTTGCCGGCTGTCCGGGATCCAACCGATTCCAGCGGTATTAATGAACAGTTGATCAGCTTTGCCGCGTTCGACTACCTTGGTATCGCCGGCGACGATCTGCACCCCGGCTTCGGCAGCCGCCGCCTGCATGGATGCCAACACTTGCTGGAGCACCTCGACCTGCAAGCCTTCTTCCAGGATAAAGCCCGCAGTCAGGTAGAGCGGAACCCCGCCCGACATGGAAATATCGTTAACTGTGCCGCAGATTGCCAACCGGCCAATATCACCGCCTGGAAAAAAAAGCGGGGTGACAATGTGCGAATCGGTCGAGACCGCCAGCCGGCCGCCGGACTCGCCGCTGCCGTTGGCTGCCACCCGCGCAAAGTCATTGCCGGCTGCCAGCGGCGGGCTGGAAAGAAACGGCTTGAAGGTCTTTTCGATCAGGTCGCGCGTCATTCGCCCGCCTGAGCCGTGCCCCATGACAATCTGTTCGCCGTGACGCAGCGGCACCGGGCAAACGGGCCCTTCCATGATCGGTAATTTATTGGTAGGCATCATTGGCATTTTTGTCCAGTCAATCAGATTTTCTCTACCCGGGCGTAACGGTAATAAGCTGAGCAGGCCCCTTCCGCTGACACCATCGGCGCGCCGAGCGGATTGGAGGGTGTGCATTGCTGACCAAAGGCCGGGCACTGGTGCGGTTTCTTCAGCCCCCGCAGGATCTCGCCCGCGATGCACAGCGGCGACTCGGCAGTGTGAATATCCTCGACCGAGAAGCGTTTTTCGGCATCGAAATCGGCCAGCTCCGGGAGCAGCCCCCAACCGCTCATGGGGATGGTGCCAATGCCGCGCCAGTTGCGGTCCACCGGCTGAAATGTGCGTTGAATAATCGCCTGGGCAGCTTTATTGCCCTCCGCCGTGACCGCGCGCGGATAGGCGTTTTGCACTTCCACTTCGCCTTTTTCCAGCATGCGCACCGTATGCAGAATGCCCTGCGCCAGGTCAAGCGGCTCAAAGCCAGTGACCGCCATGGGAACGCGGTATTGTTCCGCCAGCGGCAGGTATTCCTGATAGCCCATCACGGTGCAAACGTGACCTGCCAGCAGGAATCCCTTCACCCGGTTGGCCGGGGATCCAAGAATGGCGTGCATGGCGGGTGGTACGCACACCTGCGAAACCAGCACCGAATAATTTTTCAACCCTAATTGTTTGGCCTGCAGCACACTCATGGCGTTGGGGGGTGCGGTAGTCTCAAAGCCAATCGCAAAAAAGACCACCTGTTTATCGGGGTATTGCTGCGCCAGTTTGACCGCGTCCAGCGCGGAATAGACCACGCGCACGTCCCCCCCGGAGGCGCGGATGCTGAACAAATCACGGTGCGACCCCGGCACACGCAACATATCGCCGTAAGAGCAAAAAATAACATCCGGGCGGGCGGCAATGGCCAGCGCTTTGTCGATCAGCTCCAGCGAGGTCACGCATACCGGGCAACCTGGTCCGTGAACCAGTTCGATTTCCGGCGGCAGCAGTTGATCCAGGCCGTAATGCATGATCGCGTGTGTTTGGCCGCCGCAGATCTCCATAATCACCCACGGCTGGGTGACTGTCCGGCGGATTTCTTTCAAAACCCCCTGGATGATATCGTTGTCGCGGAAGGCGACCGAAAACTGGTTGACGTCCATCGGCCTAATCCTTGTTGGAAGAGGTAAACATGACGTTTTCAGGATCCAGTTCACTGGTCAATTGACCCAATTCCTCCAGCAGCCTAAGCGTTTCAAGCGCGTCTTCCTCGCTGAGAATGTTCAGGGCAAAGCCAGCGTGAATAATGGCATATTCACCTACCACAGCGTCCGGGGCAGCTTCCATGCAGGCTTCCCGCAGCACGCCGCCAAAATCGATTTTGGCCATTTTTAACCCGCCCTGCTCATACAGCTCAACAATTTTTCCAGGTATTCCGAGGCACATAGTTCCTCCACTCCCGATAAGTAATGCTAAAGGATTTGGCTGCCGGCGACCACAGCCTGACCCAGCGCGATGCAGCCGTCATTGGTTGGCACGCGCTGGTGGATAAGCACGGTAAAACCATCGGTTTCAAGCATCGTCTGAGTTTTTGCCAGCAACAACATATTTTGCCAGACTCCGCCGCTTAAGGCAACAACCTTTGACGCGCTGGTTTGCGCCAGCTGTCGACACACCTCAACGGTTAGCTTTACGACGCTGTTATGGAAACGGGCTGCCAGAACCGGCAGAGCTATTCCGGCACGCCAATCACTCAGCAGGGCTTGCCACAGCGGGGCCGGGTCGATGATTTCGTTTTGCAAGTCGAATGGATAGCTCCCGGTTTCTGACTTGTCGGCCAATTGCTCGAGCTCGATGGCAGCCTGGCCTTCGTAGGTGGCAATCTGTCGGACGCCTATCAGTGCGGCCGCAGCATCAAACAGCCGCCCCATGCTGGAGGTCAACGGCGCGTTGAGGTTGCGGGTTAACTGCGCTTGCATCACGGTACGTTCTTCAGCGCACAGCGCAGCCACCGCAGGGAAATCAGGTTCCCATTCGATGCCAGCCGCCCACAGGTGGGCTAAGGCCATGCGCGCTACCTTGCGCACTGCCTGATCACCACCCGGCAGCGGCACATACTTGAGGTGGGCTGCCCGCTGATAGCTCTTATACCCGCCGACCAGGAATTCGGAGCCCCAGATGGCGCCGTCGCTGCCGTAACCGGTGCCGTCAAAACATATGCCGATCACCGGTTCATCGCCCACCCAGTCGTTATCCGCCAAACAGGCTGCCAGGTGCGCGTGATGATGCTGAACTTGAAAAAGCGGCAGGTTTTGCTCGCTGGCGCGAGACTGGGCGTAGCGGGTTGCCAGGTAATCCGGGTGCAGGTCGGCGGCGATAGCCTCTGGTTGGATGCGGAACAGGCGTTCATAATGCTGGATGCCTTCTTCGAAGGAACGCAGCGTCTCGTAGTTTTCCATGTCGCCAATGTAATGCGAGAGGAAAGCGTAACGCTGGCGGGTCAAACAAAAAGTGTTTTTGAGTTCAGCGCCAGTTGCCAGCAGCGGCGGGTTTTCATGGGCCAGGATCAGCGGGTCGGGAGCGTAGCCGCGCGAGCGCCGGATGAAATAGGCTTTGCTTTGGTGGGTGCGCACCACTGAGTCGTCCACCCGCATGTGAATGGCGCGGTTGTGCAGCAGGAAGGCATCTGCCAGATCGGCCAGACGTTCGTGCGCCTCGCCATCCCGGTAGGCGATGGGTTCCTCGCTGAGATTCCCGCTGGTCATCACCACTGCGGTCGGGAAAACTGCTTCCGGCTCAAGCAGCAGCAGGTGTAGCGGGGTGTACGGCAGCATAAACCCGAGCGTTTTCTGCTGCGGCGCAGCTGAAGACGCGATGGTGGATTCAGGTTTGCGCTCCAGCAGGACAATCGGGTGCTGCAAGGAGGTGAGCAAGCCGCGTTCGGCCGGGCTCACCACACAATGCTGCTCGATTTGGTCAAGACTGAAGGCCATCAACGCGAAAGGTTTGTCGGAGCGCTTTTTGCGCCGGCGCAATTCGTCCATCGCATCTGCATTGGATGCGTCGCAGGCCAGGTGGTACCCACCCAGCCCTTTGACCGCCAGAATCTTGCCGTTTTTCAGCCATTCGCGAGCGCGCTGCAGCGCATCCTCCCGTTCGGCCAATCGCACTCCGTTAACCTCGAACCGGAGCTGCGGTCCGCAGGTCGGGCAAGCAGTTGGTTGGGCATGGAAGCGGCGGTCAAGCGGGTTGTGGTATTCCGCCTGACACTCAGGGCACATCTGAAAATCCGCCATGGTGGTGAACGGCCGATCGTAAGGGATGTCACGAATGATACTGAACCGTGGCCCGCAGTTCGTGCAGTTGATGAACGGGTAGCGGTAGCGGCGGTTGGCCGGGTCAAACAACTCGTGCTGGCAGTCCGGGCAAATGGTCATGTCCGGCGAGACCGGAATAAATTCGGTCGGGTCAGGCTGGCTTTCCAGAATATCAAATTGGACATAGTGGTCTGGCAGGATCGACTCAGATACGAGCGAGTCGATGCGCGCCAGCGGCGGCAGTTGCTGCTGCAGTTCGGTCAGGAAGGCGTTTACGCCGTCCTGGCGGCCGTTGACCTCGATCTCAACGCCGCTGGAAGTATTGCGGACCCAGCCGGTCAGCTGGTTGCGGACGGCAAGACTGTATACAAAAGGCCGAAAACCGACCCCCTGGACAATCCCGCGCACCCGAACCTTAAGCCCGGCCTGGTCAGTCATTAAACCTGCCGTGAAGCAGCCAGCCTGCCGCGCAGCCAATCAGCCCAGGCATCGATACCCTCACCAGTTTTGCAGGAGACTGCGAAGGTAGTCAAACCCGGGTTGAGCATTTCCACGCCCTGGCGGAAGTAGTCCATTCTGAAGTCGATGTAGGGCAGCAGATCGGTCTTGTTGATGACCAGCACATCTAACCCGCGGTAGATATTCGGGTATTTGTAGGGTTTGTCATCCCCCTCGGGGATGGAGGCAATCAGCAGGTTGATATGCGTGCCCAGGTCAAATGCGGCCGGACAGATCAAATTGCCGACGTTTTCCACGATCAGCAGATCAATTTCGGGTAGCGGCAGCTGCTGCAGCCCGGCCTTGAGCATGACCGCATCCAGGTGGCACTCGCCGCCGGTGTTGATCTGTACTGCTGGCATGCCAACGGCATTGATTTTGTCGGCATCGATAGTCACCGGAGCGGTATCGCCCTCGACCACGCCAATTTTGACGTCTGTTCGCAGCGCCTGGATGGTCTTAAGGATGAAACTGGTTTTCCCGGCGCCCGGAGACGCCATGAGGTTAATCGAAAACGCGCCGGCATTGTCCAACGCCTGGCGGTTAAGTTGAGCAACCTGGTCATTGGCATTTAAAATATTTTCGACAACCTGAACCCGGTTTACCGTCATTAGCTGCTCCTAAATCTTTTCTACCTCAATCGATTCCATATAAAACTCATCGCCCGCAGCCACTGTCAGCCGGTAACTGCCGCAAGCCGGGCAGGGCTCTAGCTGGCTGGCGAGCTCAAACTCACCCTGGCAATCCTGGCAGAGCATGCGCGCCTGAATGCGTTTGAAATGCAGTTGCGCACCGTGGCAGATCGTATTTTCAGCCATGGCATCCCAGTAGAACTGGACTGAATCATCCACGATGCTGGACAGCTGACCGATTACCAGGTAAATATCCGTCACCCGGGCTGCCTCTGCTTGCTGGGCATGCCGGGTCGCAATTTCCAGGATGGATTCAGTCACCGCTAATTCATGCATAGCCGATTTACCAATAATAACCGAATTTTAAGGAAACGATCTTGCTATAAAGTTGGATGACCGGTGTGTTCCCCTGAAAGTTGAAGGATCAAATCCAGCAGTTGCAATTTGGTGGTCAACATATTCGTCGCAACCACGTTAGCCAGCCGCCGCATGACGACAAACCCGACGTGATTATCTTCTTCGCACAGGCTGGCTAAATCATCCCCATTGATGACCAATAAACGCGTTTCTTTTAATGCCGTCGTGGTCGCCACCCGTTGTCGGATGACTGGAGTCATTTTTGACCAGCCGATAATGTCAAGCGCCTCGGCATGGTAAATGCGCACGGGGTCGTGGCCAGGAACTGCCGAGTCCACCGCGATTTGGCCGTCCAGGATGATATACATGTTATCCACCCGGTCGCCTTCGCAGAAAATGATATCGCCAGCCTTCACTTCCATAATCGTAGAAATACTGGCCAGACGTTCCAATTGTTTGGAATTAAAGTCCAAAAACCAGGGAATGCTTTTCAGCGTATCGATGAGGAGGGTAGGCGGCATCATAATGTTTTACGGCAATCTAAATTGTGTATCTTATTTTGTATCATTCCTGTTGATCAGAATGAAGTGTCCTACTTCCCTTAGCACCCGGCCGATTGTCACCAATGTACCCCGGATTAATCACCTGTTTGATCGATTATGGCAGTAATTACGCCTACAGCCTGCCGGGCTAATTCACCGGTTTGTTCCGACAGGCTCTGTGCGAAACCGAATTCGTAGCCGCGAACCGAAATCAGCCTTGCTTTTGGGGTTTTGCCATACAGCGAATCAGCCAGCGCCAGGCAGGTTTGCGGAGTGAGGTGGTGGGTGAACGGCGAGGTTTGAAAATTGGCGTCCAGGTCCTCGATATGCAGCGGCTCTTCAATTGCTCCGGTATGGGCATCGATAAAAACAACCTGGTCGAACTGTGACACCCATTCGGAGCTTTCGGGCGTCAACTGCAGCGCAAAAGTAACCGTGATATCAAGGGTAATATTGTTGTTGGTCTCTTCGGGGACTGTTGGAAGAACAAAATGGTAATGTTCTGCCACCCCGCGCAGGATATGCCAGGCGACGCCGTCATCCTGACGGTCGATGTTGCCGTATCCGAAGAGTAAAAGTTTCATTCCGGTAAAACCAATTTCGATCGGGTCTGGGTGTTACTGGATAAGGTTTGCCCGAACCCGATCGAGATCAATCTCAGCCCTCACCGCGCGAAATGGTCCTGGTCAGGTTACCCCGGTCGTCCACCATCTCAATCACAATCGGCATTTGACCGACAGCGTGCGTTGAGCAGGAAAGGCACGGGTCATAGGCGCGGACTGCAGCCTCGACCCGGTTGAGCAGCCCTTCATGGACCACCTGGCCGTTGATGTAGGTTTTGGCAACGCTGTCAACCGCTTTGCTCATCGCCCAGTTATTGTTGCCGGTGGCCACAATCAGGTTTACGCGTTCCAACTGGCCGTTTTCATTGGCAAAGTAATGATGCCACAAGGTTCCACGCGGCGCTTCGATCACACCAACGCCCTCGCGCTTGTAGTCGTGACGGGTATTAAGCAGGTCAGTCGAGAGGACATCCGGGTCGTCGAGCAGCAATGCCACCTTTTCGACGGCATACAAGATTTCGATCAGGCGGGCATAATGATAATGGAGTGTGTTTTCAACTGGTTTTCCGCCGTTGATCGCCTTGAAGGCTTTCAACTCGGCGTCAGCCAGCGGGGTCGCCATTCGGTCCGAGGCGTTGAGCCGGCCCAACGGGCCTACGCGGTAAACTCCTTCGGGAAAGCCCATCTTTTTGTAGTAGGGGAATTTGAGGTAGGACCAATCCTCCACATGCTCGGCGATATAGTCCAGGTAAGTTCGGCCGTCAAAGAGTTCCAACTGCTTGCCAGCTGAATCAATCAACCGGACATCGCCATCGTACAGATCAAGCGTGTTACCTGGTTTTACCATCCCCAGGTAACCGGTTGGAAAGACGGCAAATTTGTTGATGTCTTCCTGGTTGGCTTCAGCCCAGCCTTTCATGATCTGAATGCCTAGCTTGACCGTGTCCAGGGCTTTGTGATAGCCGGATAATATTAGATCGCGTTCTTCGGGCGTCAGGGCTTTATTGACGCCGCCGGGGACTGCAAATACCGGGTGGATGCGGCGTCCGCCGAGAATCTGGATGATCTCCTGGCCGAATTTACGCAAATTAACCGCTTTGAGTGCCAGTTCCGGGTTGGCCTGAATCAGCCCGACAACATTACGGATCGCGGGGTCGGCGTCAAAACCGAGCAGCAGGTCCGGACCAGCCAGTTCGAAAAAGTGCATGCCGTGGCTCTGGATGACCTGCCCCATATGCATCAGCTCGCGCAGCAGCGCTGCCGGCCGCGGTGGAGGCGCGCCGTACACTTCGTCGCCAGCTTTGGCGGCTGCCAGGTGATGCGACACCGGGCAAATGCCGCAGATGCGCGGGGTGATGTTGGGCATTTCGAAGACCATGCGGCCTTCGCAGAACTTCTCGAAACCGCGGAATTCGTTGACATGCAGGTAAGCATGGTCAACGTTGCCATCCTCGTTCATGTGGATGGTCACTTTGGCGTGGCCTTCGATACGGGTTACCGGTTCAATTGTGATTTTTTGTGTCGTCATCCATACCTCCGTTTAGTGCCAGCCCAAGTTCTCGTCTTTGAGTACCGGTTTGCGGCCCTGGGCTAACTCGCTGAGCACATAGAATATTGTGTCAGCACTGGGCGGGCAACCCGGTACGAAAATATCCACCGGTACCACTTCTTGCAGCGAGCGGACGCGGGTCATGGTTGCCAGTTCGGGGTCGTCCGGGATTTTTCCATTTTCATCCGTGCTTTCGGTTTCAACATACGCCCGGCGTAAAACCTCTTCTAGCGGGAAGAAGTTACGCATGGCCGGTACACCGCCAAAGACAGCACAATCACCCAGCGCGACCAGGATGCTGCAGCGGCTGCGCATGCGGTGTGCGACCTCTTCATTAGCGCTGTTATTGACGCCGCCTTCCAGAACACCAACCGCAACCCCGGATTCATCCGGTTCTTTCAGGTCAGTGATGGGCGTGGCACGCAGATCAACCAATTCCACTAGAGCGACGATTCGTTCGTCGATGTCCAGCAGTGACATGTGGCAGCCGGCGCAACCCGCCAGCCAATCCGAAGCAACTTTTGGTTTTGTCATCCGTTTCTCCTCTACCTCTATCAGCCTAAGCCGCGATTTCAACCGGGGATGGCCGCTGCAGCAGTTCGGTTTTCCAATCTCCAGCATTGCTAAAGTTTAGCTGCTGCGCCAGGCTCGTAAGCGCCTCTGCATTGGTGCGCACGTCTTTCCCGGAAACCGGTAGGCTTTTTTCGGCTTGTTGGAGATGGCCGTCAGCATTCAGGTAATGACCGTCCTGCTCAAGCCAACTGGTGACCGGCAGCACAACATCGGCAGCAGCGGTCAATTTGGATGCGTGGGAGGCTTGAACCACCAGGAACGGCACTTTTTCGAGTGTTTTCACCAGGCGTTCCGAGGGATTTTCGTCCCCGAGGACAATATAGGCAGCTTTATGGCCGTTCAGCTGGAAGGGTTTGTCCAGGCCGTACTGGGCTGCTGCCAGGCTGTTGGCTCCGCCTTTGGGGCTGACCAGTTTTGCGCCCGAAATTTCAGCCAGCTTGACCAGTGCACTCAACACGTCCAGGTATTGCACCTGGGCAGCATCGTAGATAATGACCGGTTGAGCCTGCGAGGCAAATTTAAAGCCAGCTTCGAGCAGCAGATCGGTCGAGACACCGGTTGACTCGGCAGCGGCGTTCATCACTGCGATCGGTTCACCCGCAAATTCAGCTTTGTTTTGGCCTAAACGGGCGATGGCGGCGGTCAGACCGGTCAGCAAATCGAGTTCTTTGCCAGCTTGGGGGGTCAAGACGCAGTTGGCCAGGTTATTCAGCGGATTTTCACCAGTATCGACGATCACCAGCGGCGCGCCGTTTTGCATCAGGCGGCGGGTAAAGAAACCGGCAACTTCGTGCTGGTTGATCAGGTCAGCGCCGAAAATCATGAAGCTGTTAGCGCATTCGACATCCTTGAGGGTGCCTTCGAAGGCTTTACCCTTGCTGGCAGCCAGCTGTGACGGCAGAGACGTGGCGCTGCCTTCTTCAAGCGAGGTCACCATGCTGCTGTTAAGCCCATCTGCGAACAAATGTTTGAACAGGTGCAGGGTCTCCGCGCTCTGGCGGGTGGAAGCCAGCGCAGCCACCTGGTCGGCAGGTTGGAGTCGCGCGGATGCGGCTGCCAGCGCCTCTTCCCAGCTGACCGGCTTTAGGACACCGTCTTTGCGCACCAACGGGGTGGTTAGGCGTTGGCGGTCATCAGCCAGAGGCGCAAAGCGTCCGGTTTTACACAGGATGCCAGTGTTGATCGGAGCGTCCCAATCGCCTTCGATGCGGATGACCTGTCCATTGCGGGAAACCACCTGAATGCCGCAGCCGATGGAGCAGCCGACGCAAATGGTCTTCTGGAAGTCAAGATTTTTCTCCTGCCCCAGATAAGCGCTCCGGCGGTCAATCAAAGCACCAGTCGGGCAAACCTGGATACAGGTTCCGCACGATACGCAGGTGCTCTGGCCAAGCGGTACGTTCAAGTCGGCGATGACGAAAGTCTTGGCGCCGCGTTCTTCGACGCCCAGGGTGTTGACGCCCACCAATTCAGAGCAGGCGCGAATGCAGCGCCGGCATAAGATGCAGCGGTTGTGTTCCAGGATGATGTTGGGGTGCGAGGCGTCAACCGGGTAGGGCTGCCAGTTCGGCGGCAAAGGCCAGTTGGTCATGCCTTCGCCGTATGCCGCGTTCTGCAGCTCACAGTCGCCGCCGCTAACCTGGCAGTAGGGGCAAAAATGATTGCGCTCGGAAAAGATAAGGGTCAACACGAATTTCCGGGCGGTTTTCACCTTATCCGTATCGGTATGCACTACCATATTGTTGGTAACCGGTATGGTGCAGGCGGATTGCAAGGTGCGAAACCCGTCGATTTCCACCATACACAGGCGGCAGCCGCCGAAGGGGGTCAGATGCGGGTGGTCGCACAGAGTTGGAATTTCTATGCCAGCCTGGCGGGCAGCATTTAGGACGGTTGTACCCTCTTTTACTTCAATAGATGTGTTATTGATGGTTACGCTAAGCATGCGATATCACTCCATAACCAGGGGCAACCATGGCAGGATTTCAAATGTGTGGTTCGGGGTAACCAACAGGCGCTTGCTCATTGAACAGCCTCTGTTGTATTGCACACACCGGCAGGGCATACCCCCAGCCGAATATGCGCTTCGACTTCGGCGCGGAAGTAGGTCAGAATATCTTTCAGCGGGGTGCCTGCTGTCTGACCCAGACCGCAGTTGGATAGGTTGACCAGGGTTGTGCTCAAGTCCATCAGCTGGTCGAGCGTCTTGAGCGTCGCGCGCCCATCCGCAATCGCTTCCAGCATTTCACAGGCACGTTGAGTGCCGATGCGGCACGGGAAGCACTTACCGCAAGATTCGGTTCGGAAAAAATTGAGCAGCACTTTAGCCAGATCAACTACGCAGGTATCCTCATTGCATATGAGCAGCGCACCGGAGCCCAACGCCACCCCGGCCTTTGCGAATGAATCAAAATCCATCGGAGTATCTTGCAGCGAGGCCGGAATAATGGAACCACTCGATCCGCCAGTTTGCGCCAGTTTGAAATTAGCGCCATTTTTCATGCCATGGGCATAAATGCCAATCACCTCACGCAGCGTAATACCCATCGGGACTTCGATTAATCTAGTGGTGTTCACATTCCCGAGGATGGTAAAAACCTTGGTGCCCGGGCTTGATAGGGTGCCGAAACTGCGGTACCAGGTCGCACCGTTGAGCAAAATTGGCGGCACATTGGCCAGAGTTTCGACATTATTGACCAGCGTGGGCTTGCCAAAAAGGCCGTGGGTGGTCGGGAACGGCGGGCGGGTGCGCGGTTGACCGCGTTTCCCCTCGATCGATTCGAGCAGAGCGGTCTCTTCGCCGCAAATATAGGCGCCAGCCCCGCAGTGAATACGCAAATCAAAGTTGAAAGCAGTCCCAAAAATATTCTGGCCGAGGAAACCCATTTCTTCTGCTTGTAAAATGGCCAGTTTAAGGCGTTCCTGCGCCAATTTGTACTCGCCGCGGATATAGATATAACCTTCATCCGCGCCGACCGCAAATGCCGCTATCGCCAGAGCCTCGATAATGCTGTGCGGGTCGCCTTCCAGGATCAGGCGGTCCTTGTAGGTCCCGGGTTCCGATTCATCCGCATTGCAAATTACATACTTCTTTGGCGATTTCTCTTTGGCGACGAAACCCCATTTGGTTCCGGTTGGGAAGCCAGCGCCGCCGCGCCCGCGCAGCCCGGATTTTTTAACTTCATCAATCACCTGAGCTGGAGTCATGTACGTCAGGGCTTTACCCAGGGTTGCATAGCCGTCGTTCAGGATGTAATCTTCGATATTGGTCGGGTCGATAATGCCTGCCCGGCGCAGAACGATGCGCTGCTCGGCGGGCAGGGTGCCTTTGCGGGTGTTCAACCAGGCAATTTTGCCGCTTAGTTCGCGATTCGATGCCTGCAGATTAACAACGATGCGCCCCTTGTACAAGTGTTCTTCAACCAGTCCGTGCACATCTTCAACTTTCAGCGGACCATATACTACCGCTTCGGGGTAAACAATTACCAGCGGCAAGGCGTCATGACGCCCGACATCGCTAACCATCGCCAGTGAGATTTCCTGATCCAGTCCGTACGCTTTGATTTCGGCTTGCAGCCGATCGTAAACGTCCTGGGCGCCGCGCTGCATGCTGATGAGGTCGTTTGAGACTAAAACCATGGAGCGAATTGTTCTCATCTGGTTTCTCCCTTAGCTGTAGCGCGCTAAAATTTCCGGGATTTTATCTGCGGTCAAATTGCCATAAACATCGTCGTCAATGATAACGACCGGTTCGACGCCGCAAATACCAAGACAGCTGGCGGTGATGAGTGTCCATTTCCCATCCGGGCTGGTCTCATCCGTGGCCAGTTTGAGTGCTTCCCGCAATGTTTCCCATACCTCGCGCCC
Source organism: uncultured Anaerolineaceae bacterium (assembly GCA_937863605.1). Taxonomy (GTDB): domain Bacteria; phylum Chloroflexota; class Anaerolineae; order Anaerolineales; family Anaerolineaceae; genus Bellilinea. The sequence goes on along the minus strand of CALMGN010000290.1, from coordinate 2,894 downwards.
ACCAGCTACATGGCAAGGTGCGCTCTCGCAGAACTGGACCACATGCCGCCCCCGCGGTCTGGTGGAAAGCATGGAGTAGAAACTTGCCACTCCAAGTACACTGCTGAGCGGCTCTTTCAATCGCAAACTGATTTCACTCAGCGCTTCGGCTGGCAGGTAACCCAGCGCCTGATTCACCTGGTTCAATATCGGGATCAATTCTTCCCGTGATGCGCCGTGACGGTCAAGGGCTGCGTTGACGGCTTCCAGGACTCTATGGCCATTAATGGTTTCTACGGGCATTCTCCTCCTCCTGATATCTTTTGACAATAATGTTGGTAGAGATAAAAATAAATTGAAACCCGTCATGGAGAAATTGCAGATCTGAATACAAATCCCGCAGCGGGTTTGGTGATTTACAAGTTAATGACGTGGTTCTGAAGGACCTTCCCGCCAGCGACATGATCTGCAAGTATTCGGCGGGCGATCTCCGGGGTTACTTTCCCATACGTTACTTTGGGCTGATCGCCAACCACCACCTGAACGATCGGCTCCTTCTCGCACAGCCCAATGCAGCCGGTTTGTCTGACCACAATTCTCACCCGGTTGTTGTTTTGAATATCTTCCAGGATGGCTTTCAGTATGTCGCGCGCTCCAGCGGCGATCCCGCAGGTGCTTAGGCCGACAATTAACTCGATCTGGCCAGCAGCAGTTTCCCGTTTTCGATTTTCGTGGGCTTCTTCACGGACTCGTTTTAGATCCTCCAAATTTTTGATGATAGGCATCCGTTCACTCCTTAAAATGCGCATTTACACTCTCGAAATGACACCAGTTCAGGTTACCGCAACTGAATTCCAGTCACTAACTCTTCACTCCGGTAGATGATGTTCGGGGTATCCAAACTGAGGTAAAAATTTTAAAATACCTGATTTGTGAAATGATGCTGATCTCACCAGATAATCAGCCACGCTTTTTTACGCGGATTTATTTTGTGCGGGGGCGCATAGAAAACTCCAACTTTTGTCAGCTCTACCTGCCAGGCCAGGGGATCCATGCTACAGTTCTTTCTAAGTTTACCCAATGCCTAATTTGGCGTAAGTGGAAAAGCTCCTAAAGAATGTGCAATTTGTCACAAACAAAAATGCATGGCCACTCATGATCCATTTAAACGGTGCGACCAAGTAACACCAGGCGAAAGACAGCCACATATGATAGAATTTTTATACTTTCAGCTAGAAAAGAAGGCATCCCATGGAAAAAATCGTTGCTTCGATCAAAGGAACTCGGGATTTTTACCCGGAGGATATGGCGGTCCGTTCGTGGTTGTATGCCAAACTGCGCGAGGTGTCTGAATCGTTCGGCTACCAGGAATATGAAGGCCCTTTCCTGGAAAAAATTGAGTTGTATGCCGCAAAATCCGGTGAAGAACTCGTCAAAGAACAGGCGTTTGTTTTCCCGGACCGCGGGGGGGATCTGATCACCCTGCGGCCTGAGCTAACGCCAACCCTGGCGCGTATGGTTGCCCAACGCCAGCACCAGTTGACCTACCCGCTTCGTTGGTGGTCATTTGGCCCTTTCTGGCGCTACGAGCGACCGCAAAAAGGTCGAACGCGCGAGTTTTTCCAGTGGAATATCGACCTGATCGGTACGAATTCGCCCGAAGGTGATGCTGAATTGGTGGCGATTTGCGCTACCTTCTTCAAGGATGTTGAGTTGAAACCCGAGCAGGTCGGCATTTTCGTCAACGACCGCCGCTTAATGGACAGCCAGCTGATGAAAATCGGGATTACATCAGACGCTCTGCGCAAAACCGTATTCAAGCTGATTGACCGCCGCGACAAAATGCATCCCACCGAATGGGATGCGTTTTCAATCGAATCCGGGCTGACCCTGGCGCAGCTGACCAACCTCAAGAAAATCCTCGACAATCGTGAACTGTGGAAAGAGTCGCCGGAATTGACCCGCGTTTTTGCCGCTTTGGACTCGCTCGGCGTGTCAGCGTATGTCCATTTTGACCCGCAGATTATCCGCGGGTTGGATTATTACACCGCCACCGTTTTTGAGGCGCGCGACCTGGACCGCGAAGGGCGGGCGATCCTGGGCGGCGGCCACTACGACAATCTGGTGGAGGCAGTTGGCGGCGACCCGCTGCCGGCGGTTGGCTTTGCCATGGGCGACGTGATGATCCGGTTGGTCCTGGAGAAATACGGCTGCTTGCCAGAGTTCAAGCCCGCACCGGCGGATATTCTGGTGACAGTTTTCGAGCCGTCCTTGTCGAACCATTCATTGAAAATTTCAAGCAGTTTGCGGGAAGCCGGGTTCAAAATTTTGTGTTTTACCGAGGAATCCAAGCTGCCCAAGCAGTTGAAATTCGCTGACAAAATGGGAATCCGGTTTGTGGTTATCGTTGGACCGGATGAATTTGCTGCTGGAAAGGCGACGGTCAAAGATTTGGCAGCCCACCAGCAGTCCACCGTGCCCGTCAGCGATATTTTGCCGGCCATTCGCCAATGGCTTGCATAAGAAAAAGGGCTGTGATAGAATCTTGACGCTTATGGTGGGCGTAGCTCAATGGCAGAGCGCTACACTGTGGATGTAGATGTTGTGGGTTCGACCCCCATCGCCCACCCCAATATTGTTTGTCCAATCACCCTGTTCTGGGTGATTTTTATTTGTGCAACTGTTGTCCCCGCAGGGGGGATGGTATGGGTTCGACCCACACAAGGCACCCATGTGGTGTCACCCACCCCAATATTGTTTGTCCAATCACCCTGTCCCGGGTGAATTTTAATTGTGCAACTATTGTCCCCGCAGGGAGATGGTATGGGTTCGACCCACACAAGGCACCCTTGTGGTGTCGCCCACCCCAATATTGTTTGTCCAATCACCCTGTCCCGGGTGAATTTTAATTGTGC
>CALMGN010000289.1 GCA_937863605.1 uncultured Anaerolineaceae bacterium | reverse complement strand
TGGCTTCAGGGATGGTGAAGGTCGCCTCGAAGACGCCGCCCTTACCCGATTCCACTGTCCCAACGATCGTTCCGCCAATACCCTTAGTGCCAAAAGCGCCCATGCGGACGGTGAAAGTCTCATTGGCCGGGTAATTATTGGTTTTAACTGTCACGGTGCCGTCCTTCACCACGCTCAATATTGAGATGGTAGGGATGCCAGAGTAGCCGGGTTTGACAGTCGCAGACGGTGTGCCTGTCTTCGTTCCCGCTGGAGTAGCAGTCTTCGTGGCTGACGGAGTAGCTGTAGCAGCCGGCTTGGTCGCGGTTGGCGTCCCTGCCCCTGGCGAGGTTGCCACTGCGGTTGATGAAATCGAATTGGTAAACCAATCGTAGGCATAGTAGCCAGCCGGGCTGTCTATGCGGATGGCGATCTGCGCCAATCCTTTGAGCGATGCCGGGATATTGAAAGTCATTTTTTGCGATCCGCCGGCGGCTGAGTCAAAGGTTTTGACGATTTCCCCGCCGATCGCCTTGGTACCGATTTTGCCCATGCGCACGGTAAAGGACTGGGTCGGTGGCAGGTTATTCATCTGGACCGTCACCGATACATCTTTTTCAACGCTGACAATGCTGGTGGTCGGGAAACCCGTGTAGGCTTTGGCCGACCCTAACGGGATGGATATTGCCAGTGCCAGGATTACCAGCAGAATTAATGTCTGCCGCAAGCCGCGGTAGGATGCTGAACGTTCAAGCATGTTACTCATTTTATTACCCTCCTAAAGGAACAAAAGCGGTCTTCATGAACAGTATAGCAAAAACAAAGCGATTTTTAACCATGATTTTTGACTAAATTCGTAAATATTTACCGAATCATGGATTCATGGTCGTATTCTTTAACGACGATCACGGTCAAAGATTTGTTCCCGCAATCCGTCATGACGGTGTCAAGGTTTTTTTCAAATGTAGGGGCATTGTATTTTGTAGAAGAGTCAAGTTTCCAAACGAGCCCGGTTTGTTCGCATTGTAGCGGCACGGGGATGTTCAAGACACGGCCGATCTGACCATTACCCCCGTGCCCATTCCATGTCGGGCACGGGGACTTTTTCCCCGTTCCCCTACCTTCTATAAATTCGTTAATGCGTCAGGCGCAACCTCTTCAGCCGGCGACAGCCAGGACCGTTTCCAGGCGTACAAAATCCCCAGGTACAGCGCAACGACCACCACCTGCTGCACCAGCGCCAGAATCGGATCATAGACTTTGATGCTAAATAGCGCCGGAGACGGCAGCGCTGAGTTGGGAAAAGTGACCATCAGGGTAGCATAAAGATTATTGGCAGCGTGCAGCCCGAGCGCCATTTCCAGCCCGCCGCTTTTGAGCGTGACCCAGGCCAACAACAACCCGATCCCGAGGTACAGCGGCAAGGTCAGTAACATACCATACTCGCTGACTTCCGGGTTGAGGCCGTGCAGCGCCATGAATAACAGCGATGGGACGATCAGCGGCACCCAGATCGTCCGGGTGTAACGCCCGATCCACTGGGTCAAATAGCCGCGAACAATCAATTCTTCGGTCGAGGTCTGCACCGGCACAAGGACTAAAGTTAGCAGCAAGAATAGGAAAAACACAGCGGGATTAAAGCTAAAGGAGTAATTGGCCGGGTCGATCAGCCAAAGAACCAGATCGCTGGCGCCTGCCAGCACAAACCAGATTGCCCCCGATACCATAACTTTCGCCCAGGAAAATCCCCCGCCCGGGCGCAGCAGCGACATGAACCCGCGTTTGTGCAGCAGTCGTAAGCCACCCCACAGTGTCAGTAAAGCGGCCGGAAATGGCAGCATGGTCAGCAGCAACATGGTGAAGTTCGAATACGTAGCAATATCAGCGCTGCCTTCGACGGCAATCGCAACTACTGCCAGAATCACTCCGGCGCCCAATGAAAACCAGATGATGGCAAAAAGGGTCAGCAGGTAACGCCAGAATTGATTATTTTCGCCGCGAGCAGGTTCAATATAGGAGAGCTTCATACGCAAGAGTCCTTTGACAGGTCGAGGATCCGGTAGATGTCAGGAATCAGGATGGTAGGCTCCAGTATACCTGTTTCAGGAAAACCTATTTTTAGAAATATCTATAAATTTAGTCATGCTTGACCTTGGCGCTTTATTTTTAACGCAATTTTCCTTATACTGATGGTGATTATGGAGCAAATCGAACGTCCATTTCTGCCTGCCGCCCTGCCACCGCCTTCGTTGCCGCTGGCACGCTATCTTCCGCCCCTGCCGGAAGGCATGGTCGCGCGCTGGTTAACCGAAAATGTACCGCCAGGCGCCTGGGTGCTGGATCCCTTCGGATCCACCCCGTTGGCAGCTCTGGAAGCTGCGCGAGCCGGCTACCGCATTCTGGTCGCCAGTAACAACCCGATTCTGAGCTTTATGCTGGAAATCCTGGCAGCTGCACCTCCAGCCCGTGAATTCGAGGCGGCCATAGCCGCTTTGAGCGAATCGCGCCGGGGTGAAGAACGGCTCGAGCGCTATCTGTACGGACTGTACAGCACCGCGTGCCCGGTGTGCGGCCAGACTGCTCAAGCGGTAGGATACATCTGGCAGCGCGAGCAAGCAGCCCCAGTCAAAGTGCGTTACCACTGCCCGGCCTGCGGCAGTGACGGCGAAAAACCTTTCTCCCCTGCCGACCAGGAACAACTGGCTGCCGCCGGCAGCGACGCTATGTCCCGTTCGCGGGCGCTTTCACGCATTTTGCAGGAGGGAAATGAGGATCAGCGCAGCACAGTGGAAGAAGCGCTCAAGACCTACCTGGCCCGTCCGTTGAACGTGTTGAGCACGCTGATCAACCGCAGCGAAGGTCTGGCCATACCACCAGAGCGCAAACGCCTGCTGACCGCCCTGCTGATCAGTGTGTGTGACGAGGCCAATACCCTTTGGCCCTGGCCAGCGGCCCGGCCCAGGCCGCGCCAGTTGATCGTCCCGCCGCAATTCCACGAAAACAATCTGTGGCTAGCGCTGGAACAGGCTGTGGCCATCTGGAGCAGCCAGCCCGCCCCCGTGCCGCTCACCCAATGGCCGGCGCTGCCGCCGGAGAGCGGCGGGATTTGCCTGTTCCAGGGGCGCATCAAGTCTCTGCTGCCGCTGCCGAATGAAGTGCAGCCAGCCGCTATTTTAAGCGCCGTGCCGCGCCCGAACCAGGCTTTCTGGACACTGTGCGCGCTGTGGTCAGGCTGGTTATGGGGCCGGGATGCGGTCAATCCGCTGCGCGGCGCCCTTGAGCGCCGCCGTTACGACTGGCACTGGATGACCCACGCGCTGCACAGCGCGCTTTCTGGGCCCAATCAACGCCTGCCTGCCGGCACGCCATTCTTTGCTGTGGGTACTGAACTGACCCCCGGCTTTCTGCTCTCGCTGCTGACCGCCCCAGTGGCGGCTGGTTTTGGTCTGGAAGGTCTGGCCGTCAGCGGTGAAGAAAACCTGGCTCAATTCTGGTGGCGTTCCGGCATCCCTGCCGAGCCCCCGGCCAAACAAAGTCCAAAGCTCATCAGCCGCCAGGCGATCCAATCTTACTTAACCCGGCGCGGTGAACCCGCCAATTACCTCTCCCTGTACACGACCTCCCTGGCAGGACTGGTCAGCGCCGGGCAACTGCCGCGCGACATTGATGAAGTTGGCAGCGATCTGATGGCCCGCACCCAGTCAACGCTGGCTGAACTATTGGAAGACCGTTCCTTCCTGATGCGTTTTGCCGGCAAGACCACCTCCGAGGAGGGCGGCGTCTGGTGGCTGGCAGAGCCAACCGATTCCGAAACCCCTCTGGCTGACCGCCTGGAACGCGAGGTGGTCAATCTCTTGACCCGCCGCGCGGAGATCTGGCGTCAGGAGGTGGACGAGGTGGTTTATCAGGCTTTCCCAGGTCTGCTGACGCCCTCCGCGGAGTTAATTGAGGCCTGCCTGGCCTCCTATGGCGAAACAGCCGGAAACCAGCCCATGTTGTGGCGTCTGGCCGGGCAGGAGCAGCCCGCCGCCCGCCGGGCGGACTTGAAATCAGCCGCAACCCTTCTGGCGCGATTGGCAAACAGCCTGGGGTACCAGGCTGTGGGGGAAGATCCAATCCTCTGGCAGGAAAAAGACGGACAAACCGCCTACCAGTTCTTTGTCATGGCCTCCAGCAACATCAGCCGCTACCTGCTTGAAACCCAGCCGTTTCCGTTGAACCGTTGTGTTTTGGTGCTGCCGGGCGGGCGCTCCTCATTATTGAACTTGAAACTGCGCCGCGACCCGCGCTTGAATGCTGCGGTAGAAGGCGGTTGGCATATCCTCAAATTCCGCCACCTGCGCCAGTTGGCCGGCATGAATAATTTGTCACACGCCCTGTGGGAAGAACTGCTGGACGGCGACCCGCCGCGCTGGGAAGAAGCCACCCAGATCGCGATGTTCTAGCCGAATTTACCCAACTGCACTTAATACTGGCGTCGGCGTCTCTGTCGGGGTGTTGGTCGAAGTACTGGTGAAAGTCGGGGTGATCGTCGCAGTGTAAGTGCTGGTGAAAGTCGGGGTGATCGAAGCGGTTGGCGAGAATGTCGCCGTGGGTGTGGGTGTCTCGGTGGGGGTAGGCGTCGGGGTTGGGGTGTTCGTGACGGTTGGAGTACTGGTGATCGTCGGAGTACGCGTTGGGGTTGGCGTCAATGTCGGGGTGACCGTCGGGGTGGCGGTAGGCGTTGGCACCTGCAAATTGAGGTGCAGCTTGCGGACAGCGTAGGTGTCGTGATCGCTGGTCAGGTAGATGCGCAGTGTCACGCCGCCCGTCCGTACTGTGCTGAGGTCCCAGTCCATCAGGAACTGGGGCTGGTCAGATTGCGGACCGCCCAGGTGCAGCAATTCCCAATCGGCCGGATCGTCACCCACCCCGTATTCCAATTTGTACTCCTTGTAGGCGGTGGGCACTTTGATCAATGCGTAAATTTGCAGCGGGGAAGTGGTGACCGTCTGCCAATCGTTCAGACCGGCGAACAAAATCAGCGGGCGTGGGTCATTAACCGTGCATTCGCGTTCCGGGGCGAAGAAAATCGGCTGCTCAAACCCGTTAGCGATCGTCCAGTTACGGCCTTCTTCGGTCTCGAGCACCCATTTGACCGCGCTCTGGTCGGTGATGTTGAGCGCAAATTTATCTTCGACATAATCCGGGCAAGCAGATGAAGCAGTCAGGCCGGTCCAGGTGTCGATGCGCACCTTTTTCCACAGGTCCTCTTCCTTGGGAGCCGGCATCTGGTCATAGGCAAATACTTCAGTCTTCTGCGAAGGGCACCATTCCGAGGGCTCCGCGCCGGAGACAGAACAAATGACGCGATCCAGAACGCCTGTCGGGCGGACAAACGCTGAATAATTCCCGCCAGTCAGCTGTTGAGCAGCAATTTTGATGAACTCCGACCAGATGGGGGCAGCACCGGTCAACCCGGTGGTGTTCTGCATCGGAGTGTAATCTGCGTTCCCGATCCATACACCGACCACCACATCCGGGGTAAAGCCCACCGTCCAGTTGTCACGGTAGTCGTTGGTCGTGCCCGTTTTGGCAGCAGCCGGAAAGCCGACATTCAAAACCGAGTTGGCGCCAAACATCGGGGAACGTGCGTCGTTATCCGACAAAATCGAACTGATCAAGTACGCATGTTCAGCGCGCACCACCTGCTCGCCGGCTGGCGGCTGATACTCGTAAACCACATTGCCTTTGAAGTCCACTATCTTGGTGATCGAGACGGATGGCACCTTGCGGCCTTCATTGGCATACACAGCATAGGCGCTGGTCAGTTCCAACAAGGAGACATCGCCTCCACCCAGGGTCAGCGACAACCCGTAGTCGGAGCGGGTGAACGAGGTGATGCCCAGCCGTTTGGCATAGGCAATAAACCCGTCTTGCTCCGGGGTGGCGGCTTTGTCGTATATGCCAACAAATTGCAGCGCCTTCACTGCCGGGATGTTGAAAGAATTTGCCAGCGCCGTGCGTACCGTTACCGGTCCGTGGAAGCGTCCGTCGTAATTGACCGGCTGGTACGGCTCACGCTGGTCAGCCGGGTCGCCGGAAGGCGGGAAACCGGTCGGAACATCCCAGATCAGCGTGGCAGGCGTCCAGCCTTTTTCGAATGCGGCGCCATAGGTCAGCGGTTTAATCGCCGATCCAGGTTGGCGCGGGCTGACGGCCATGTTGACCTGCCCCGAGATGGCTGCATTATAAAAATCGGGCGAGCCAACCATTGCCAGGATCTCGCCGGTTTTCGGGCTCATCGCGATTAATGCGCCGTTACGGGCATTGTTGGCTTCCAACAGGCTTACCTGGTCGCGCACCAACCGCTCCGCTTGCTCCTGCAGCGACGGGTCCAGCGTGGTATAAACGGTGAATCCCGAACGGTAGATCGTGGCCGGGTCGTACATGCTCTCTAATTGAGAGCGCACGTAATCCACCCAGTGCGGGAAGCGAACAGTACCGCTTTGCGGGATATAAACATAAGATTCCATCTCGCGCACCGCATCCACTGCGGCCTGCTGGTCAACGCACACAGGGTTGGCAGAAGTGCTGACATAGATGCAATTCCGCTCCTGGCTGAGTTGATACATCAGCACGATCACGGTTTGGAAGCGTCCCATCGTGCCTTCATAATTGGACTCTATGTCGTACAAAACCGGCGACTGCGGGATCCCGGCTAAAAACGCTGATTGTCCCAGAGTGAGTTTATCGGCTGTGGTGTGGAAATAAGTCTCAGCTCCAGCTTCAACACCGTAGGAAAGCTTGCCATAGTAATATTCGTTCAGGTACAGCTCAAGAATCTCTTCCTTGCTGTAGCGGCGGGTCATTTCAGCCGCCAACACGATCTCGCGAGTTTTGCGCTCCACCGTCTGTTGATAGCGTTCGTCGGCGCCGAGCAGCAGTGATCGCGCCAATTGCTGGGTAATGGTCGAGGCGCCGGACGTGATCCCGCCGCTGGTGTAGTTTTGCACCATCGCGCGGGCAATGGCTACCGGGTCAAAACCGGGATGGGTGTAGAAATCCTTATCTTCCGTTGCCAGCGTCGCAGCAATCAGATATGGGCTGATTTTTTCCAGTGGCACAAAGGTGCGCAAACCGGCATTGGGATCGATGATTTCGTAGATCGTATTGCCGTTACGGTCAACAATGCGGGTGGTTTCGAATTGGGAAGCCTTGGAGCGTAAATCGTCAACGCTGGGCAGGCTGGCAGCAATGCTGAAGTACTTATATACCATGAAGGAGCCAACCCCCAGGCCTGCCATGACCAGCAAAAATAAAAGGACAATAAAGATTCGCATCAAACACCCCACCGGGCGTTTCCAACTGCTGCCATTGGATGGCGGTTCGGGGGGGTTGACCACAGGCAGCGGCAGCGGACTGCTGGGGCGTTGCACTCTGACACCCGGCCGCGTAGACGGTGGAACCGGACGCGCTCCGGTGGTCGGGCGAGGCGCTGGGCGCGTCGCCTGTGTGCTTGCCCGTTGCGCTGGGGATAACGCTGCCGGAGTCACCCGGGTGGCGTCCACGTCCACCTCTTCCACGCGCTGCGGCAGATGTGCCGGGTCGCTGCTGAAAGGGGGTGGAGGCGGCGGTGTGCTGCCTGCGCCAAGCGGGCGTGTTCCACTGGCGCGGGTTTGTTCGCCAAAGGAAGAGGGTGGCGTTTTTTCGAGCGGTGATGGCTCGCCTGGCAGGCTCGGGACCGTCTGGCCGGGGTCGAAGGATGGCGTTGTTTTTTCCGGCGGTTCCATCTCCTGGCCGTACCAGCCCCCGGTAGATTCTGGCGCGCCGGTCGGGTGGCGCATCAGCGCCGCAGTGTCCAGCGGCTGGGTGGGCTGCATGTCCGGGGAAATCTCCGAGTCAGTCTCTTGCGTCTCGGACCCCGCAGTGTCCGGCTGGCCAAAGGTTCCTGGCGGGATAACACCCGGCTCCGGTTCGAAGGGAACCGTCTGATCAGCCTGATTTTCAACCGGAGCGGCAGGGCTTGAATCAACAGGAATGGTTTGATCGCCTGCGTTTTCGACCGGCAAATCCGGTTCCATCTCTACCGGTACCGTCTGATTAGCATCTTCGCCTTGTGATACAGTCTGGTCTGGTTCGTTTTGGAGCGGAAGCGTGTTTTCTGAGTCATCCAACCGGCGCAGAGGGCTGCCAGGCTGAGTTGATTCCGGGTTGTTGTCCAGAGAATCGGATTCGGGTTTTTGTTCGTCCATGGAGAAAATCGTAGGTCCTGATAATGGCGTTATTTTTATAAGAATACTGCAATATTGATACCACACTATTAAAGAACCTGCCAGTCGTGACGCACGCCCAAGGACTTGACGCTTTGGCAGTCTGAAAGTTCCCTTCCCACCCCGGGGGAATGAATTGACCGCAGACGGGGTTCCTCTTACAATGAAATCATGATCGATTGGAACCTCAAAGAGGGTGATCCGCTTCACCTGATTTTAGCCTGTGACGCACGCCTGGGCGCTCCGGATTACCTCAATGACCACATCTGGGAAATCCATTTGAGCGGGGGCACACCGCCGGCTGTCAGCGTGCAGACCACCTACGGCCTGCGGGCCGGGATTATGCGGTTGTTTCCGCGATTCCAGCGCAAGGACAACTGGATGACCGACCCGGCCGACTTTTTCAGCCCGCCTCGGGTTACCCGCCTTTTCCCAAACTTCATCGCGCTGGCGTACAGCCCCTTTGAGGGACTCGCTGTCCTTTCAGAGATTTGGGTGCCTGAATCCCATCTCCTTACCGGGCGATTTACCTTCACCAACACCCGGCACACAAAAGAGCGCTGCTTGTTCGAATGGATCGCGCTGCTCAGTCACCTGGGTGAAGGATCAGGGATGGCAGTGGTTGAAAGCGGGATCAACCACATCCTGGAAGGAAAAACAGAAGGCCTATCACCGGTTTGCACCATGACCGGCGGGCCGGAGCCCGGCAGTGGACCGTACGCCGGGCTGGCGCACGAGATTGACTTAGGCCGGGGCGCCTCTCGCCAACTCACCTGGGCCTTAGCCTCCCTGGACGATGCAAAAGCCGGACTGCAACTGGCGCGCCTGACGACTGCCCGCCCATGGGATGCCGAGGTCGCCCGCATCGAGCTTCTAGAGGATTCGCAAATCTTAACCATCTCCACTGGCGATCCCGATTGGGACAATGCGCTGGCGCTGTCGCAGCGTGCTGCCAACGGGCTGTTCTTTCCCGCCAACGATAAAATGCCGCATCCTTCCTTCGTTTTAGCCCGCCGCCCGGAAAATGGTTTTTCACTGCGCGGTGACGGCCTGGATTACAGCTACCTGTGGAATGGTCAAACCGCGCTGGATGTTTGGTATATGACCAGCCTGATTGGTTTGGCTCAACCGCAACGCTGCGCCGGTCTGGTCGAAAATTTCATCTCCGCACGGCGCGAAGACGGCTGCCTGGACTGGAAACCCGGACTGGCCGGTCAGCGTGCCAAACGCCTGGCTCAACCGCTGCTGGCGGATATCGCCTGGAAAATCCATCTGAATCTGGGAAATCCCGATTGGGTCACTAAAATCTACCCGGCTCTGTTGGACTTCATCCGTTGCTGGTTCTCTCCAGCCTCAGACCGCGACCAGGACGGGTTCCCGGAATGGGAACACCCATTCCAGACCGGCCTGGACGATGCGCCGATCTTCCATCCCTGGATGGAAAACACCCAGGGCATTGACCCAGATGTTGTTGAAAGTCCCTCCCTGGCGGCCATGCTGTATCGTGAATGCGGCGCGCTGGTAAAAATGGCAACGCTTATAGGCCGGCCGGATGATGCCGCCTGGCTTGAATCCCGCCAGCAGGTTTTGAAAACCGAGCTGGACCGCAGCTGGTCCGAAACTCGGAATAGTTACGCCTACCGCGATGCAGCCATTGAAGACAGCCCGGCCGGCGAGACCTTGCTGAAGATCGACAGCACCGGTACCTTTCCGGTCATGCGCAGTCTGGACAGCCCGCGCCGCCTGCTGATCAGCTTTCGCCCGCATGACGAGATGACCCGCCAGAGTCTGGTGATCCTCCACGGGGATACACCCGACGGCCCGGTCTCCGAAGAAGTAACCCCGCGCAATATCCACTGGCTGCACGGGTCCGGCCGGTACACCAGCCGCCATCACTATATTCGGGTGGTGGAGGTGGTGGCGCGGGCTATGCTCCCCGGTGACCGGTGTGAGATCAGCACGATTGACTTTACCAGCGAAGATATTTCGCTGTTGGCACCGTTATGGGCAGGGATGCCCGATCCGCAGCGCGCAGAACAAATGGTAAAAAGCACCCTGCTATTGCGCTACCTGCAGTCTTTTGGGCTGCCGGTTTGCCCGCCGGACCGCTGTTCGGGAGGTGAAACGGCAACCGAGGGGGTTTGGCTGCCCTGGAATCAGCTGGTCGGTGAAGGAATGGTCGATTACGGCTACCGTAAGGAAGCAGCGGAGATTTTCACTCGAATGATGGACGCGATCATTACCGGGTTAAAGACCGATCATGCATTCTGGTCAGCATACAATGCAGCCAACGGGCGCGGTCAAGGTGAACGTAATACACTCAGCGGCCTTGCGCCAGTTGGATTCTTCTTAAAGTTGCTCGGATTGGTGCTAATTTCACCAGATCGGGTAATTGTCGACGGTTTGAATCCATTTTCACGCCCAGTTACGGTACAATATCGTGGAACGAAAATTGTTTTTTATACCGATCGCACACAAGTCACTTTCCCAAGTGGGCAAACCATGTCCGTTCAGGGAGGCGAGATCCACGAAATTTCCCTTCCCTAACTTAGAAAGGAGCAGCCTTAGATGAGCGAATCGAACAATCCCTCCCTCGTTACCGATACCTGTTTGATCGTCGTCGTGCAGGCACAGGATGCTGAAAGCGCTGAAAATGCGCTTGATGAGCTTGGGTTCCATGTGACCCGCTTGCCAAGCTTTGGCGGTTTTCTCGGACGACGCAACGCTACCCTGCTGGTAGCCCTGCCCGGTGTTCGCCGTGGTGAAGCCCTCCACTCCCTGGAGGAGAACTGCCGCCAGCGGGTGGAATATATCGCGGTCCCGCTTGAAAGTGCTCCCCTGCCGTTGCCAACCCCAACCCCTATCACCATCGGCGGTGCGACCATCTTCACCCTGGAAGTTGAGCATTACGAGGAGTTATAGCCATGAAACTGATCATTGCCATTGTCCGTGACGTTGACAGCGACCCGGTCTCGCATGCGCTCACCTCGGCCACTTTCCGGGTAACGGGCGTAGCCTCCAGCGGCGGGTTCTTGCGCAAAGGAAAAACCACGCTGCTGATTGGCGTTGAGGATGAACAGGTGGAACCCGCATTGCAAATCATCCGCGGAGCGGTCTCACCCGAAAAAGACGAGAAAGAAAAACGAGCCGTCATCTTCGTGGTCAAAGTTGACCACTTTGACCATTTCTAACGGATGAGTCCATCATTCTGGATTAACCCGTGGAGATTTGTTGTTTGCCATTCCGGGTATCTGGACGCTATAGAAACTTTGAGTGATTCCTGACGTATATCGTTGTGGAGTATGTCCATATTTAAAGCATCCTGGAGGAACACAATGGATTTTGGTCTGGCCTTTTCATACGTTTTTAAAGATCCAAACTGGTTAAAGAAAATTGCAATTATCAGCCTGGTGGCACTGATTCCGATCATCGGGCAAATTATTGTCCTGGGTTGGTCGCTGGAAATCACCAAACGGGTGATGAATCGCAATCCTGAAGTCTTGCCAGACCTGGATTTTGGCGGAGACTTGACCCGCGGCTTCATGGCTTTCATCATCTCATTCGTTTACACGCTGCCGATTACGTTATTTAGCGGTCTCACTTCGATTTTCGGCACGGTGATGACGAATACAGGGAACGATGAAGTAGTCCTGGGCATTTTTAGCCTGGTCACTATCTGCTTGAGCGTTTTCGCCGTTATCTACGGTATTTTTGTTGGACTTTTACTCCCGGCAGCGTTTGCCCGCTATCTGGCAAAAGACTCCATTGGAGCGGCTTTTGATTTCGCAGAAGTTTTCAAAATGGTCCAGCTCAATTTGGGCACGTATTTTATCGTCCTGTTGGGATCCATTGTCGCCGGCTTTATCGCCCCGATGGGACTAATCGCCTGTATTATTGGTGCAATGCTAACCTACACTTATTCCCTGGCGGTCATGGGGCATTTCTACGGTCAGGCTTATCTGGAGACCACCAAAAATAAAGCTGTTATCGACATTCCGCCTGCAGCGTAATAAAAACGGATCGCTTGGTTTAGAGGGTTTTGCTCTAGAACTTTGCAAAACCCTCTGTTTTTTTTAAGCCCTTATGGACGGGGTTCTTCGTGAAATTCTTCGACCTGATAAATTTCGACCGTCAGCGGGTTGCAGCGCCAGAAATCGCGCGGCGCACCCATCTTCTGACAAAGGTGGTCGAGAAAGCGTTCGGGTTCAGGCAGCTGCTGCCACACCTGCGGCAGGAAGGTAGCCCGCCGGAAGCGGTCGTGTAGCACCACCCCATCGATGCCAGGGCGCAGGGTTTGGAGCAATTCTTCGGGCGAGGCATATTCAACCGGCTGCGGTGCGGTCAGTCGTGAAATTTCAATTTCAATTTCATCCAGCTCGCGCGGCGAAACCGGTGGAAAGCGGTAATCATCCAGCGCTGCGGCGACAGCATGCTCGCGTACGTCCTCTGCCAATGGCAGGCGGGCTTGCAACGTCCCGATGCAGCCGCGCAGCTGTCCATCTATGGTCAGGGTGACAAAACTGGCGCCTTCCTCGCGCAGCGCTGGCGGCAGGCTGCCCAGGTCAACTGGGGAAATACTTTGCCCGTGGACGCCCATTTCAAGCGCTTGGCGGGCTAATTTTAGTAGTTCGTGTTTTTCTTCAGGGGTTAACCCACCCACAATCAATTTACCCACCCAATTTATGATACAACCGGTTATGGTAAACCAGCGGCCTTCCTTCATTCGTATGCTGGATGGCGGTTACCTGGGCAATGTAGAGGGTTGCGGTCTCTGTTGGATAGCGGTGAACCACCCGGCAGTCCAGACTCACCAGCCCCGCCTGCAACAGCGGCACGCCGCTGACCAGTTCGAAAATTTCCAAACCGGCAAAACGACCCTCGCCGCCTGGCGTTCGACCGGCAAAGCGGTCAGAAAGGTCCGCCTGCCCTTCGCTTAATATTGTAACTCCAAAGACCCCCGTTTGTTCCACCAAACTCTGAGTGCGTGTGCCAGCTGCCAGGGTGACGGTCACCAGCGGCGGATCGAGGGATATCGAGGTAAACGAATTAACCGTCATCCCGTGAATTTGATCATCCAGCCGGCTGGTGACCACCGACACACCCGTAGTCCAGTGGCGCATGGCGTGGCGAACCATTTCTGCAGTGACCTGCATATTATCCTCCATAAAGGTACACAATCGACGAACCGGGCTGGCAATCAACTTGCATCCAAGCTTACAGCCCGCTACACTTATACTTTCACGCCTGGCATCCGTCAAGAGCCGTATCGGACGCCCCCAGCGGTTGGCATGCCAGTCTGGTTTAACTATGATCCAATAATTGCACCTCAAATGAAGCGGAATTAAGGTTGAGGGGTGTAAAATGGAGTATAAGCGATTGATTTTCCTATGCGAAATTAAAAAACAGTACTTGCCCAATAAGGTCTAATTAAGTTACTATCATACAACTTATGAGCGAAAACAGCCTGCCCAACCCGCCCTCCCGATCTAACCCCAAGAACAATCCCGCCATCAGCGCCCTCTCCACCATTCTGACGGTTGCGTTGGTGTTGGCCACGCTGTTCACCCTGTGGACGCCAGCGAATTTATTTTCCAACCAGATGTTGGATAATTTTTTCCAAGCCTGGCAGGCAAACCCGACGCTGACCATCCCTACGGCTACCCCATCACCCCGGCCGCGTCTCGGGATTGTTGCTGGCCACTGGGGAAATGATTCCGGGGCAGTCTGCACCGATGGCTTGACTGAGATGTCGGTCAACCTGGAGATCGCCACTCGCGTTCAGCAGCAGTTGTTGGCTGAGGGCTATGAGGTGGACTTGCTGCAAGAGTTCGATGAAAAGCTTTATGAGTACCAGGCGCTGGCGCTGGTTTCCATCCACAACGATTCCTGTAATTATGTCAACGACGAAGCCACCGGCTTCAAAGTGGCGGCTGCGGCATCAAGCGCTTACCCGGAGAAAGCCGACCGCCTGTCCGCTTGCTTGACTGACCGCTACGGTAAGACCACCGGAATGAACTATCATGCCTATACAGTCACCGGCGATATGACCCAGTACCACACCTTCCGGGAGATCAACAGCAATACCACTGCAGCGATTATCGAAACCGGCTTCTTGAATTTGGACCGGCGAATCTTAACCGAGCAGCCGGATCTGGTAGCGCAAGGCATTACGAATGGCATTTTATGCTACATTAAAAATGAGCCCGTTCCATGACGGATAACCTTATGAGTGAAACCAAACATTCGCAGGCTTTGCAAGCCCTCAGGCTTGCCAAACAGGCTATTCGCGAAGGCCGCCGGAGCGAGGCATTTCAACAGGCCAACCATGCCTCTGAACTAGCCCCCGATTTGGAAGAACCCTGGTTGATCCTGGGTGCGCTGGCGGACCCGGTGGACAGCGTCTTTTACCTGCGTAAGGCCCTGGCGATCAACCCGATCAGTGAACCGGCACGTAAAGGGATGCACTGGGCAGTTCAGCGGATGCGGGCGCAAACCGTAACCCTGCCGGGTGTCGAAGAACATCCAAACCCTCAAGGGGCGGCTCCCGTTGCCTCGACGATTCGCGCGGCCGCCCCTGCCCGATCCGAGTCTAAAAAGCCGAAATCAGCCGCGTCCTGGCTTATTCCGGTAACCGCTGGTATATTGCTCTTTTGCGTCGGTATAGCCGCCTGGCTGGCTGTTCCGACCTTCCAGTCTCCCAAAAATGCAGGTCCGTACGCAGCCCGACCAGTTGGCGCCCTTTTCAAACCATCGCTGACCCCGTCAATCACCCCGACGCCAACGCCTACCAACACCCCGACCGCAACGCCAACTTTCACCCCAACCTCGACGCCGACCGAAACCCCGACTGAAACGCCGACCTCCACGCCAACCGACACCCCTCCACCCCCACCAACCTCGACTCCGGTGGTTTACGTTGACATTCCCAACGAGGTCGCCAGTGACGAGTTTTGGGTGGATGTAAACCTGAGTCAGCAGATGGTATATGCCTACGAAGGCGACACCCTGTTAAACAGTTTCCTGGTATCAACCGGCACCGCTGCGCACCCAACCGTGACCGGGCAATTCCGCATCTGGATCATGCTGCGCTATACGGATATGTCTGGACCTGGCTACTACCTGCCCGATGTCCCTTACACCATGTATTTCTACCAGGGGTACGGCCTGCATGGAACTTATTGGCATAGCAATTTTGGTACGCCCATGAGCCACGGCTGTGTCAACCTGCGCACTGAAGACGCCGGCTGGATTTTTGCACGAGCGTCGGTCGGTACCCTGGTGAACGTGCATTATTAAGCCGATGGACGGACTGCTCTCGTCGTTTCTAAAATCCCTTTCACGGCGGGAATTTCTAAAACTCTCCGGCTCAGCTTTGCTGGGTCTGTTCGCCCTGCCTTTTTCCAGCCAGGGATTGCGCTTCAGCAAAGTGAACGCCGCACAGGACTATACCCTGCCGTACGGGCGGGTAACCACCAAGAAAATCGACGGCTATGATAAGCCCTCCTACAGCGCCAGGCTGAAGCAATCGTACTGGGAAGACCTGGTCTTGCCAATTACCGGGGTAGCGCTCGGCGATGAAGAGTCAGGCCATAACCGGGTATGGTACCAGGTCAAAAACGAGAGTTATGTTCACTCTGGAGATATCCAGCCGGTTGATATTCAAACTAACCCCATTGTTGATCCGATTTTGTCCGAAGGCCAATTGGCAGTCGTGACCGTTCCCTTTACCGATGCGGTCTGGAGCCTGCGCCAGCAGGAATTTCTGGCCTACCGGTTGTACTATGCCACCACCCACTGGGTGTACGAGACCGTCCAGGACCGTGAAGGGGCTACCTGGTATCGCATTAATGATGACAAGTGGAAGATCAAGTATTTCGTCAATGCTGCCCACCTGCACCTGATCACTGCGGATGAGGTTGCCCCGCTCTCGCCGGAGGTTCCGGCGGAGGAGAAGCGGCTGGAAATTCACCTGCCAGAACAGGTGGTCATTGCCTATGAATTTGACCAACCGGTCTGGATGGCCCGCACCGCTACCGGCGCCCGTTTCCGTGACGGCGATTACCGCACCCCGGCCGGAACTTACATCACCAATCGCAAACGCCCATCGCGTCACATGGCTGCCGGCGACGGCGCGGATGCCAATAGTTACGACCTCCCCGGTGTGCCGTGGGTATCTTACTTGATGGAAAACGGTATTTCCTTTCACGGCACCTTCTGGCACAACAATTTTGGGCGGCCTCGCAGTCACGGCTGTGTCAACCTCTCACCGCAGCACGCCCATTGGGTTTACCGCTGGACCAACCCGGTCGTCCCGCTGACCGCAATGACGGGTAGCGAAAAAAACGGTACAATTGTGGAAGTAATCGATCAGCCGTTCGCTGATTGAACCCAAGGTTTACTGCCTTTATTTTGATTTAATTGTGCCCGTTGAGAGGACAGGGTTGATGCCAGAGCCCCTTTTTGCCGGATTGGTAATTGATGAGAATGATCAGGTGGCTGACGTTGCCCACATCGGGGGTGAAGCCATGTACGTGGTCAACGACGCCGGGTTTCATCGCCATATCCCGGCGGAATATGTTGACCGCCAGGTACTGGCGCTCATGAAAGACCAGATCACCGGGCATGAGGATTTGATCAGTGAACAAACGGCTAAAATGCTCGGTCAGGATGATATTTTCTCGCGTGCTATTATTGATAATCAACTTAAAAACATCGATCAACAATTGGAGCAACTGCTCAAAGCCGGCATTCCTGAAGCCGGGCGCGCCTATATGGGTATGATGGGTTTCAAAGTGGTGATCAATTTTCACGGCGATGTGATCCGTTTAGACCAACCAAGCGCAGCCAGCGATGAGGGCGAGGAATAGAGTAACAGATTGAAAAACGGGAATAATGGCAGCTGACTTTGTAGTTGACGTGACTGAGATTGACTTCGAGTACGAGGTGATCTCATTCTCGCAGAATACGCCGGTGGTGGTTGACTTTTGGGCTGAGTGGTGCCGGCCGTGCAAACCGTTGACCGCCATCCTAGAGCGGCAGGTCCGTGAAGCCCGGGGCGCTTTTCGTCTGGCGCGGGTAAATTCCGATCAAAATCCCAATCTAGCCATACGTTTCGGCGTTCGCAGTCTGCCGACCGTGAAAGTGTTCAGCGGTGGACAGGTGGTGGCCGAATTTGTTGGCGCCCAACCCGAAGAACGTGTGCGCGAGTTTTTAGATCACATTGAACCGCCCAGCCCGGCTGCCCTGCTGATCGAAAAAGCAACCAGCCTGGTCGGTTTTGAAAAGTGGAACCAGGCTGAACAAGCCTTCCGCGAGGCGCTGGACGCCGACCCGGACAACCCGGACGGCTTGCTTGGATTGGCGAAGACGCTGCTGGCTCAGGGTAAAAGCCACGAAGCGCTGGCGTTGGTGACTTCCTTCCCAGCCAGCCGTCGTTACGCACAGGCGATGACCCTGCTTCCGCTAGCTGAAGAAATGGACCAGCTGCGCCGCCATACTAGCGGCGCTGAAGACGATGAGCAAAGAGCAGCTTACTGGAATGCAATCCGTCTGGTGACCCGCGGTAAAATCACCGCTGCGCTTGATGGACTATTGGATGTCTTGCGTTCTGACAAGCATGAACCGGGGGTCAGAAAAGTCGTATTGGCGTTATTGGAACTGCTCGGCGACGAAAATCCCCTCACCCGCGATTACCGCAAAGAACTCTCGTCGATTTTGTTTTAACCATTTTTGCCTTGGCTTGCGCAGCGATCGCGCAGCATCCCGTAGGGAAGCAATCTATGCGTGTTAGCCAGCTGAGCTAATCTATGGGTGTATGACTGGTTTTCGTGAAAACGAAGCTAAATCAACTCAACCTCGGTAGGAACATATATTCAACCAGGCTGACCAGGGAGATTACAGCGAGTACTAATAATCCGGCCGAAAGAAGGAACGCCCCGATCAGGTTGGTGATCATTCCGACCAAAGTAACCACCAACAACCAGACCAAGCCAAAAGCCAGGTGGCCGGTCCGACCAAACAACGGCTGGCTCTGACTTACCCACAAGCTGACCCCAGCCACCATCCCAACCAGACTTGCTAATACAGTCAGTATTATGATCTGGCGGCTAGCCCAACCGGCCAGGTCCACCACTAGAATTCCGCAGTGGGCAGTCCGGGCTGGCCCATCGGAAAGATTTTGATATAGGTAAACTCTGACCAGGATTAACCTGCCATATATCTTGTCCCCGGGTGTGACCTCCCAGGAAAAATCTCGTGTTTCGCCAGAGCCAAGGTTGATTTCTTGTCTGTCTTGCCTGATGTCATTGTCTTCGCTGGTATTGCTAATATCCGCCTGAATCACGGACTGAATGGGTTTTTTAAGGGGGTTGGAGATTCGGGCAGTGACCGACCCGGTTTCCCGAGAAGTGATCAATAAAGGGCAATTCAGACTGTTAAGCTTCGCATCGAGAGGTAGCTGGGGATCATACATCGCTACCTCTTGCATCCCCCAAAAAGACATTCCTTCCAAATCACCCAGGACTGAAACAACGTTAAACAGCAGTCCGAGGACCAGGCCGATTATAAAGATTAGCACGCCGGTTATGCGATAGATTTTCCTTTGGTTTTCCACAAGGAGGTTCCCCTCTCAACATTGATTAGATCTGACCAAGCTCAATAGCACCCGGCTCTCTGACGACGTTCGATGCCATTTGTCAATTGGGAGACCTTACCGCGCCATTCCCAAACCGACGTTCGGAAATATTCCACAATAAATCGAATAATCAATGACTTTGCCTACTTGCTAAACCTTCGATGCAGGCTAAAAATAAAATTGATTTATTACACATTGGAAATGGCGCTGTCGGGATTTGTAACATTGTATCCAATTTGTGCCTTTCCCGCGTCATTTCTTAATCTGAGTTCGAACCTAATCGCTATACAAAGTATCTCTTTCGATCGATTATCAGGTTCACCACCTCTTGATCTGCGGATCTTTTACTCTAACTTCTGAATTGAATTTTATTAATATATGCTTAATAGCCATTGACCGATATTAACCCTTCATCGGATGGACTGCGCGTTGACAAGTATTACAGAGTGGCCTTCCGAAGCCTGGCATGATTGTGCAATAAATCAAGGAGCAGATGTAACGCTCCCAGGTAATGGCTCAACCGGCGTGTGATCCTGTCAGGAGCAACGCACCTGAGTTAATTCTTTACTGTTTCAATTCCAATAAAGCCCAGGTGGTGGGGTCGCGGAAAGCGCGGTTATGTACGCTCGAAATCATGCTTTGCTGAATATTTTGGCTCTCGTTGTCATTATCATTCATCGACAGCGCGAAGCCGAACTGTTTGCCGCTGGTCGGAGAGACTCCCAGGACGCTCCACGGGATGGCAATTTCCGTCCGAATAACGCCAGCTTCATAAACCGCGGCAATTTTGACCGTGGTGCGCGGGCCGGCAACATTGGATGGATTATACAGGTAGGTCTCTTTCACGCCAGTGATGCTGCCCTTACCCGATGAAAAAACCAGCTGATAGTCATCGCTGTTGAGCTCGATCGAATTCACATCGCCTATCAGATCGACATCAAACAGCAGTTCAATTGAATCCCCTTTGAAAACATTAACATCGGATGCATTTTGGACATATTTTTCGTCATAAACCTTTGTGGCCAGGTACAGGTTGGCGTTGTCCCAGCCAACACGGAAAGAGCCTTCCAGGTCAGCCTTGTCTGACACGTTTTCCCTGCCAAATACGATGAAACGGGCGGGATAGGCGGTATTGGTCCATTCATCCCATTTTCCGTCGAGTGTCGGCGGCGTGGTCATAAAATTGGCGGTGAATTTACCTGCCGGGCGTAGTTCAGCGGTGGGCAGCGGAGTGGTGGTGACCAGAGGCAAAGGAGTAATCCCAGTAGTCGGGCTGGCTGCGGGAGGCTGGGTATTTATGACTCCCGCCCCGGTCGTAGACGTGGCGGCCGGTGACACCGGAGTGGATATGGCCGGTGCTTTGGTTACAATGCTAAATAGAGCCGTCATCGTCATGTTGGGCGTCGGCTCCGAGGGGGTCGGTTGTGCATCGCGGCCGGGAAGGTTACACGCCAGGATCGCGCCAATTAGTAGGAGCGATACAACTCCGAAGCGTTTGGCTGCTTTATTCTTCATTCCAGTCCTCCTGTGAAAACGCGGCTTTTCGGCGTCCGCGGCTGTCGTCCCATTCATTCTGACATTATTTCAATCACCGCTATAATCATCATAATGATTTATACCATTGGATGGAAGATCCAGGATGTCTGGCGCTCTAATGATAACGCTGTCTGACCTCGAAGTACGGGTGGTTGTTTTCACCCTGCAAAACAATCAGTTGCAAGTATTGCTCCATCCAACCGGCAGCACGGATCAATGGATGCTGCCTGGCTGCGGGTTGCTCGAAAGCGATAATCTGGAAAGCGCTGCCGCTGATTGCATTGAAGGTTTGACAGGTTTAAAGGAAGTTTTTCTCGAACAACTCTATACCTACGGCGACCCGGGGCGCAACCCGCAAGGGCGAGTGGTATCCGTGGTTTACTTTGCACTGCTGGCAGCCGGTTCGCTTTCCCTGGAACGAATCGGGCAAGCCCGGGCCGCCTGGCAGCCGGTATGTGATCTGCCGGCGCTGGCCTGGGATCATAGCGAGATTCTGGCTTATGCTTTAAGGCGCTTACGCTACAAGTTGGAATACTCGGCAGTCGGGTTTGAACTCCTTCCCGAGGTTTTCACCTTGAGTGAATTGCAGCACACCTACGAGCAA
The DNA here is from genome assembly GCA_937863605.1 of uncultured Anaerolineaceae bacterium. GTDB lineage: Bacteria > Chloroflexota > Anaerolineae > Anaerolineales > Anaerolineaceae > Bellilinea. The sequence continues at coordinate 2,755 of CALMGN010000289.1, read as the reverse complement.
ATTTTAGGGGAGCAACTCGACAAACGCAATTTCAGACGCCGCATATTGCAGGCCGGGATCATCGAACCGATGACTGAACGGCGCTCCGGTGACGGACGCCCGGCTCAGCTCTACCGCTACCGTGCTGACGCAGTCGCTGAGGTGAAAGCTCGCCGGTTGTTCCCCTGACGTTTCTTTTTCTCATCGCGAGAAATATTCGTCTTCCGACCACATTACCGGATTGTGCTCGATATAATCCCAAACTTTTAGATAATGCTTATCATTCTTTATGATTTCATCATAATACGAAGGTTGCCAGATGGAAGTATCGCCGGTTCTCCCAACCATACGTTTATAAATGCGTGTCGTCACAGATTTGAAATCTTTCATGAGCCCCGGTAGGGAACGACGAGGGCGTCGTTCCCCTGTTTCCCGTCGTTCCCCTGGTTCTCGTCGGTCCTCTGGTTCTCGTCGGTCCTCTGGTTCTCGTCGTTCCTCTGTTTCAAAACCATAAACTTTTTTGATTGGTTCGCCAAGTTCCTGGTTCGTGATCACAATGATCCCGTGAATATGATTCGGCATCAAACAAAATTGATCGACGAAGACATTCTCATTCAATTTTTCTATATGTTCCCAACATTCAATGACTTTTAATCCAATGGGGGTGGGAACGACGCCCTCGTCGTTCCCTACAATTTCGCATAACAGGTTTTTTCGATTTTCAGTGCAAACTGTTACAAAATAGGCGCCACTTTGGCCATAATCATAATCCTTCAATCGGTGTAGCTTGCGGTGATGGAGGTTCATAATCTAATACCCTATTTGAAGATCATAGTTTTGGACATTTGACCAGAAATTACTTTAGCTTACGGTAATTCGAGCATTTGTCCTCTTCCCAGATCAAAATAATGCCAATGAACGCCTCATACCTGGTGCCACATCGTTGCCAATAAACAATGAACCCCGATAACGATGGCAATAATAACTGCCAGGGTTGTTTTCTGAAGCTGCCACAACATTCCTACACCAGCGCCCATTATGACCAGCTTCATGATTAGCAGCCACGGCATCTGCAGCCTGTGACCAGCCCTGGGCGCCAGAAAGAAACCCCAAAAAATCGCCATGCTCGCTGGTATCAATATAGTCAGCCCATACCGAAGAGGCCAAGGCGCGCCGCCTGGCAGTAGCCGGTACCCAAAATAACCGTAGATGACCAGCATTATCAATTCGAGAAAGAAGGCGATTCCCAAATTAATAATTTTCATCCTAGCAATCCTGTGGATCCTGAAAATGAAAGTTCAGCTCGCTCTATCCCCTGGTCATCAATGCGATGCACTCCACATGGTACGTCTGCGGAAACAAATCGAACGGGGTAACCTGCTGCAAGCTGTACCCGCCAGCCACCAACCGCTTGACATCCCGCGCCAGTGTCGCCGGGTCGCAGGAAACATAGACTAAGGTCTGCGGCTGCAGGTGGATGATCGCATCCAGCGCTGTCCGCTCGATACCGGCCCGCGGCGGATCGACCACCACAATATCCGGGCGGAGATTCAACCCAGGCAAAATTTCTTCCGCCGCCCCGACATACAGTTCTACATTGTCAAATTCGTCCAGGTTGACGGCATAATCATCGCAGGCTGATTCGGACATTTCTACCCCGATGCAGCGCTTGACCCGCGGTGCAATGAAGGCGGAAAACAGCCCCACCCCGCTGTAAACATCCAACACAGTTTTCTTGTCATCCAGCGGCAGGAGTTCCAGCACATGGCTGACCATAGCCTCAGCCTGGGCGGTGTTGACTTGAAAAAACGACTCAGCCGAGACTTTGAAAACCCGGCCGTGGATTTTCATCAAGAGATAATCGTCGCCGGCCAGAATCAGCTTGCCTGCCGGGCTCAGGTGAACCGCCGACAGCGGAAAATCCACGCTGAATTCAGGGGCTGCCAGGTCGCTGCTTTCCAGCGCCAGGAGGGCTTCGTCGTCCGTTCCCAAACGCAATTCAATCCGCTCTATCCCCGGCAGCGGTTCCAGGTCCAGCTGCGGCCAGATCTGGTTGAGCGCCTCCTCAGGCAGGTGGCACTCGCTGATGGGCACCACCCGGTGCGTCCCCCAACCCTGATAGCCAATCTTTCCGTCGGGGGTGAGGTGAAACTGCACCGTGTTGCGGTAATTCCAGGCAGCCGGTGACGGCGCCACCTCCGCCACGGGCGGGTTGGCAATTCCGCCAATGCGTTCGAGCTGGTCGCGTACCACCGCGCCTTTGATTCTTAATTGGGTTGCATAATCGGCATGCTGGTAATGGCAGCCGCCGCACACAGCATAATGAGCGCAGCGCGGAGTGATCCGATTGGCTGATGGCCGTACCACTTCCACCAGACGGGCGCGGGCAAACCCGCGCTTCTCTTCCACCAGTTCCACCCGCACTTGTTCACCCGGCAGTGTATACGGAACAAATACCGCCCGACCATCAGGCAGGCGGCCTATGCATTCTCCACCGTAAACCGGTGTTGTGACCTCGACCAGTATTTGTTCTTTTGTTTCACTCATGGGGCAGTAATCCGCTTCCTGTGGATGCCTACCCCCGCGATTATATCATGTGCACCCAGATGTAATCTTCGAGGCTCTGGATGGTGGAATCCTTTTCAGACATGATCTGTCTGATCACATCGCCAATGGAAATCACGCCAACCAGTTTGCCATCTTCTAACACTGGCATGTGGCGGAAGCGTTTGGCAGTCATCATCGCCATGCAAGATTCAACCGACTGATCAGGGGT
>CALMGN010000288.1 GCA_937863605.1 uncultured Anaerolineaceae bacterium | reverse complement strand
TGTCAACAACTACCAACCTCGGTAAACCTAAATTCAGAAGGGTGGAGTAAATTTCGACCACCTGGATCTGCGTGTCGCAAGGCTCCCTTAGCAGTCCTGCTATTGGTGATGGCGTTGGTCATTGGGCTGATCCTATCCGCCATTTATTATCAAAGAACGATTAACTGGCTGAGCAGGTCTTGCATTCTTCAAATAGTCCAGCTGGTTCTGTTGTTTTTCCTGGCGAAGGATCTTGTACTGCATACCTTACGCTGGTCAGTAGTGAATGCCTATACTGCCTTGGGTGTCACCCCCCGCGACCTATCCAACGTTCACATCTCGAACCACGCAGACCCCGATTATTTTCTCGCCCTGGGTATTGGGGCATTTGTATCGATCCTGAGTATGGTATTTCTGGTATGGATTTCACAAGAAACATCAAACGATACAACCCAGCTCAAGGACAGATTGCCCTTATCCTGATATATTCCTACAAATAAACATGAACCACCCAACTTCTTCGAGCCAAGGGTGGTTCATGCGTCTGAACCTGTATCTGGTTTGCGATCCAATTAACCATTGAACTATTGGACAGTTCCGGGGAAGCTGGTCACACACTTGCATTAAGGGATGGGCTGAATAATTACAGGTTCAATCCCCAGATTTATTGTGATGCTGCCGTTTGCCACTAAATCACCATCACCTGTACCACCATCTGCTATGGAACGAATGTCAGGTGTGCCATCAGCACTCGGGCGGTATACCAATCGGACCGAGCTGACGCTGTTGACCACAAATAGAGTCGGTGAGGTTGTATTTGTCCAGGCAATGGTTTTCGTTCCCTGACATGCATGTGTAAACTCGTAGGCTTCTACATGGTCGGGGGAGGCGCCTCCAAACAAGGTTTGTGAAAATGCATACCCGTTCAACTCACGGGTTAGGATTTGAAAGGCGTAAAATGCCGGTTTTGGCTGATTATCTTTGAGAGGGTCCCGGCTATCATAAAGCAGCCCTTGAAAATCGCCCGGTGTTACACTGGGGATGATCTTGATTGCATACCAGGTAATATTTTCGGCGCCCAGCGAGAGACCTCTTGCATACACCTTGAACACATAGCGGCCCTGGTTTTCGAGGGTCTGTCCAGCATCATATCGGTCTTTTAGGTCCTGGTTAAAATCAGTTGAATCGACAGTCACATAGGAAGATGTCCCATCAATTCCATGCATACCGACTTCAGTAACCCATAACGGCTTATTGACATTGAAGCATGTACTCAGCCGGCCAAGGAAATGCGATCCCTTGGCGACCAGATCCAATCCATAAGGCATATAGGTTGTACCATTTAGTGTTCGGATGTTGCCGCAAGTGGGCAGGCCATCACCTCCAACCGTCCAGCGTTCCCATTCCGCCGAAAAATCGCGGAAAAAGTGAAAATTCACCGCATCGAGGGAATCAGCCGCGCCAGCAGTCATGATATCGTCGGTAAAATATCGGTTAAATTTCCCTTCTCGAGACCCATCCTGATATGGATCAACATCAACATCGAGGTAAAACCAATCATAAGCAATGCCGCCCATGATCACTTTGGCAGTGGGGTCAGCTAGTTTTATCGCTGAGGAGGCGCCTTGAACGAGCGTGGCGTAATCTGCGCCATGGTGACCATAATTCGATACGCCGCTGGCGCAGCGGTACCCGTCAATTGCATCCGGCTCGTTTAATATTTCCCAGGTGTGGATATCATACTGAGATTGCTTGTACCGGTTTACCAATGCGGTAAGGAACGTATTAAATTCCGGTAATTTAGTAATTAGATTCGAGCAATCAGTTGACAAATCTTTAGATGGTGCTGCCCACGTCGGTGGATTGGAAACGGTTGCAATAATCTGCACGCCGGCTGAAGCCACCTGACCCAGCCAGTTATCGTAATTCGACCAATTATAAGGCCCTGATTCGGTCGGTTGGACATATGACCAATCAATATAGACCCGCGCCCAGCCGGCACCGCTTTCTTTGATGGCGTTAACCATGGTTGGAAAGGCGTCATTAAATTCGGCTAGCCGAAGCGCCTTCAGCTGTTCAGCTTCAACCGAGTTCAATCCGGTTGTATTTAAATCCGACAAACCGGCAATTTGCACCGAGAAGGGTGAAGGAGCCGCTCCCGGGCAATATTCCTTGGTTATGCACGGAAGAAAGATGGTGCTACCTGCGGTTATTTCAGCATTGGGATCAACGGTCGCGGCGATTCCCGGTTCCGAAGAATCCTGAGCGATTACAACCGGGGTCGAAAACAGGCTGGTAATCAGGGTCAAGCAGCCAACGACAAAGAGTATTCTTTTCAGTGAAATTAGTAGTACGGTTTTCATTTTCCCTTATTTGTCTTCCATATTTTGCCCAGTGTATGGACAAAACAATTTTAGCAATCTTACCAGGCTCGTAGCTGCGGGGTCAAATCCAAGATTTTTGAAAAATCAATAAGCCCCGTGACCATTGATAATAACCCGGATGGTTTTCAGAAGGATATTAATATCCTTGACGATGGAATGGTTAATCATGTAATCCAATTCGAGTTTCAGCCGTTGATCAAAGTCAAGGTTACCACGCCCGTTTATCTGCATCGGCCCGGTTAATCCCGGTTTGAAGGCCAGCCTCAGGCGCTGTTCATCATTATAACGCTCAACAACCCAAAGCTCTTCAGGCCTTGGTCCTACCAGACTCATATGACCCAGAAGGACGTTCCAAAATTGAGGTAATTCGTCAACACTCCACCGGCGTAAGATCTGACCTACTTTTGTCACGCGTGGATCATTTTGGATTTTATAAACGGGTCCTTCAAGGCTGTTCATCCCGATGACATCATCAAGTTGGTCTTCAGCCCCATCCACCATAGTGCGGAGTTTGATCATCCGGAATGGCTTTCCATTTTCACCGGCGCGTACTTGCACAAAGAACGCCGGGCCGGGCGTATCCAGTCGAATTGCAATCGCAGCGCCCAAAATAACGGGGAAAAATATGATCAAGCCAAATATTGCCCCAATCACATCAATCATTCGTTTTAGGAAAAATGCGTCCATAGATAGGGATAGTGTGCTATGGCGGCCTTTTTGCGGAGGGGCGATGAAACCCCAAAACAACCCAGCGCCTAACGCGGCTGCGCGTACAAGTAAAATGGCCGGAAAAAGTAGACCGACAACCGGATCGTTTTTAAATACATAACTGCAAAATCGCAGGCCAGAGAGAAAAAAGACTGCCATTAGCGCCGCACCTACCCACAAAAAAGTGGGGACGAGCGTTCCAACGAAAAAGCCGAGGATTGCAAGACTCAACAAGCCAATCTGGAAGCGTTGTGACGGGGAGGTGTGCGAATCTGAAATAGTTTTTTGTGGAAGCCAGCGAAGCATATAAGCTTTCCAGTAGCCAATTCCAAACTTGCGCTTCCAATAATCCGCCAGGTTTTTGTCATGCCGGTGATAGACTTCAGCAGTCGGTGCAAAGACCAAAAGGTAACCCTTCTGAGCCAGACGAAAAGAAAGTTCCTGGTCTTCCACAGAAGGGAGTGTAAAAGTCGTATCAAACCCGCCATTTTCCAGAAACAAGTTGCGGCGGTAAGCGGCGGAGTAAGTGTCAATAAAATCAATCGATGGCAACCGCGCCATTCTTTCGTACTTAAACTGATATTCGAGCTGTACGAACCTGGATACGATCCGTTTTTGGGAGGTGCGATACACTCCCTTGGCGCCAATCACGTCCTTGTTTTCAAACGGCGCCGTAATTTTTTCCAACCAATGAGGGGCTGGAACGCAATCGGAATCGGTAAAGGCAATAATTTCTCCGAGAGCTTCCCTGGCGCCTGCATTTCGGGCAGCCGCTGGCCCGCCGTGTGGTATCGAAACGCAGCGGACCCCCTCAAAAGATTTAACGATTTCAAGTGTTTTATCGATCGAACCATCATCTACTACGATAATTTCAAACTGATCTCGTGGTACGGTTTGTTGTTTAAGTGCCTGTAGGCAACCCGAAATCAAATTTTGTGAATTGTAGGTTGGAATGATGACGGAAATTTTAGGAATTTGACTCGGCATTACTTGTCCCCTGTTGGGCTTGCCCAATGTGCTGACGATTTGATGGGCGAAATAAATAGGGCAAGAAAGTACGGAATGCTTTGAAAATTCGCCCAACCTCCTTCGGATGGCGAACAACCTCTAACACTTTTTCAACGACGAACCTCGGACGCAGATAGAATGAGCGTCTGGCATAATCGCACCAGTCGACAATTTCATGTGCAGATAAACCGGGATTTTCTACAATTGTACGATGAAGACCATCATCTGTCAGCCATTTCGAGTAATCTTCTGTCTGCATAAAGTGGTTTTTACTTGCCCACTCATACGCCTCTGTGCCAGGGTAAACCATGATCGGAAAGAATTGAGCCGTATCCGGATTTAGTTTTTTGGCCAGGTCCAGTGTTTTTTGAAGTGTCTGACGGGTCTCGCCTTGATTACCCGCCATGAAACAGCCGTGAATCAGAACATCAGCGCGCTTGGCCGCTTCTCGAAATTGGAAGAATTGTTCAACTGTGACCTGTTTCTTGATATTGTCCAGGATTTCTTGGTCGCCACTTTCAAAACCAACACACACCAGCCGCAATCCTGCCTGGTGAAGGCCATCCAGGGTCTCGAAAGAAATATCGGCGCGTGAATTGGCGGTAAAAGGCAGCTTGTTCCCCCGCCGAATCAGTTCCTTCGACAACGCAATCGAACGGCGCTGATCGACAGTGAGCGTATCATCCTCGATGAATATTTCCTTAACCTGCGGCAGCTCGCGTTGAACATACTCAAATTCAGCTGCGACATTTTCGATACTGCGTTTTCTATAGCCGTGCCCGGTAATGGTTTGCGGCCAAACACAATACGTGCAGTGATAAGGACAGCCCCGGCCGGTGATGATCGCAACTTCTGGATATTGTGTGATTGAATAAAAATAGTTCTCTACCTTTAAATGGCGTTTGTAAACTTCACTGACAAAGGGCAGTGAATCGAGATCGAGAATTAATGGGCGGTCAGGATTATGGTGGATTTCCCCGTTATTGGAATAGGTCAGGCCTAAAACAGAACCCAAATCGCTTTCGCTCTCTATTGCGCGAGCGGTGTCTAAAACCGTGTAATCATATTCTCCACGAGCTACGGCGTTAATCGCCGGGCTGATTTTAAGACTTTCTTCCGGGAGCGCGGTCACATGGGGCCCGACCAGCAAAATGAAAACATCTTTTAGTTCATTTCTTAAAGTTTCAGCCGCACGAATATCATTATAGATGCTGGGAGTACTGGTATCCATAACTATGAGCCGTGGACGGAATTCTTTGCACAGTTCCACGATATAATCCAGGTCATAATGGTCAGCAGGTGCATCCACCAGCCGCACATTAAAACCATTGTTCTCTAAAACCCCGGTTGCATATGCTAACCAAATGGGATAATACATAACACCACTTTTAATAACAGCGGGGCTGCGCTGAGAACGTGAAAAATGAGGGTAATAGGGGGGATTTAACATTAATATATTCATATCGTTAAAATTCTCCGTTTATGGATGATAACTAAAAATCATTTTGCCACTATTAAATTATTACCAACAACCGTTTCTATGTATAAGTTTTCGATCTTTTGGATCATTGTTGGTAATGTAAAATCCGCTTCAACCCGACGCCTTCCATTTTGTCCGAACTGGTGTGCAATTTGTGGATGGTCGATCAATTTTATCACAGCATTTGCCCATCGTTGCGGATCACCCGGCGGCACCAGCAATCCGCTTTGTTCGTGGTCAACAATTTCCGGACAACCATTCACCGATGTAGCAACAACCGGTTTGGAATATGCCATGGCTTCCAACAGAGAATAAGGAGCACCTTCCCAAGCAGATGTAAGGGTCAGAATATCTGCTGCCGGGATAAACCGGAAGGCATCATCGATTGCGCCTGTAACCTTGATATTATCCTCAAGGGCAAGCTCAAGCACCCTTTGTTTGACGTCTGAAAAAAGCGGCCCGTCACCGATCATCACAAATTGAACGGCTGGGCGGGTTTGAAGGACTTTTCTTGCCCCTTCGATAAATTCAAAAGGCGATTTTTGCGCGCTCATTCGTCCAATTTGCATGACCAATGGCCGAGTAGAGTCTACTCCCAGAATTGTGCACAATTCTGTCAGGTCTGGAACGGTATTAAACTTCTCCAAATCGATACCGTTATAGATAGTAACGATTTTTTCTCGGGGAATCCCCCAGGAATTCAATCTAAGCCGGTCTGATTCATTGACAGACAGTATTTTATTGGTGATATGCGCTAAAAATACTTCGATGGCAGAGTACACTTTTTGAAAGCGTTTTTGGCGGATATCGATCGTCTGAGGAGTGTATAGGATGTGCTTTGCCCCGGCGATTTTTGCCATTGGACGTCCCATCAAGGCAGCTTCCTGGCTGTGAAAGTGTACGATTGCGTTTGGGTTGACCTTGATGAGTTTGAATAAACTCGACACTGCAGCAGGTCCCCAATAAGTTTTCCGAAATGGCCCCAAAATTACTTCTGCGCCGGTTTCTTCGAATTGGCCGGCGACAGACACTAGTGAATTGGGTAAGAATACGCGAATTTTGAATTGAGCAGGATCGAGCCCTTTGGCCAGAGATAACACGTGAGTGGTCTGCCCGGAGGGGAACGGTTCATAATAAACCATCAGAACCTGGATGGGGATGGGGTTAATCATAGTGATAAAACCACCGCTGGAGATCGCGATCTTTGACCATTCGGCTGCCTTGGATAATTTTGCGTTTTTTGATTGCTTTTGGAGCTAATCTGAAAAAATCGGTAATTCCCTTCAAGGCATCTCTGCGAAAGATGACCATATAGAACAATCGGGGAATTCCCGTCAGGAAAATCAAAGGCGCATCACGGAGAAAACTGGAGGCAGATTCATTCTTAGTGATCATCAGCATATGGTTGCGCAAAGCCAACCTGGGACCATTTCCTTTATAGGTTGGGCGTTTCCGCAGCGTGTCCCCCCATCCCCTTACGTGTTCTCCCACCGCTTGAGCTGAATAAACACAGCGCCACCCGCGCAGCTTTGCACGCCAGGCCAAATCTGCATCTTCATAGTACGCGAAGAAATCCTCATCAAAATATTCTTCATTAACAGCCAGATCCTCCAACATACAACGTCGATACAACGCAGCTGCCCCACACGCACCGAAAATCTCTGTGTTTTTGTCGTATTGCCCGAGGTCGAGTTGCATTTGACCGCGGTCATATGGACGTCTTTGGCGGTTGATAAATAATCCGGTTGAATCCAGGAATTTTATGTCGTCGGCACGAAGAAGTTTGGGCGCTACAGTTCCAATACGGGGATCCTTCTGCACCGCAGCCATCATATTCGCGATGAAATCAGGCCGAGCACAAACATCCGGATTCAACGAAAGGATAAATTCACCATCAGCCGCCCTTGCGCCCAGATTAAAAGCCCTGGAAAATCCCTGATTCGACTCAAGAGGAATCAAGTTTGTGTGTGGAGCAAATTCCTTTACCCATTCTGCACTTCCATCCTGTGAGGCGTTGTCAACAATGGTCACATCGATGAATGAATAGGTCTGGGCGAAGAGCGCTTCCAGACATTTTGGTAAATCATCACGGTGATTCCAGGTGACAATCACTACAGAAACTTTTGCCGAGGATTGAAACCCCTCCTCCACACTCAAGGCGGATTAACTCCTTGTGGGCGGCTCGCAGAAATATTGCTCTGAAAAAAAGCTAACACGCCAACCAGCGTCCAAAAGAAAGCATTTACTTGCTTTACTTCCAGATTTTGGTAAACCAGGCCATCAATAAACGTTATCAGCAAGCTGCTAAGAATACCCAATATCAGGATTTTTCTTTCCAATTTACTTTCGTTTCGATGGAGGCTCAAAGCGGTTTGGAAAATGCTAAACCAAAGATATCCCCAAACCAAAATTCCCGGTATTCCCAGTTCAACAATCGCCTTGAGCGGCTGGCTTTCAGTCACAATAGCAGTCTGAGGAATTGTCCGAAGGGCCGCCGTACCGGTAGTCCCCAGACCGTTTCCCCAAATTGGCGCTTGGCCCCAGGTTTTAAAAGCCATATTCCAGGCAGCCATCCGATCCCGGTTTGATTCGTCCTTTGTCCAATCTGTGATGGAAACTAAATGTTCGGACACCGGATTTTTCGGTTCAGGCCAATTGGCAGCAACATAGCCATCAGCGGCGGTACCCAAATCCAGATCAGCCCAGCCCGCCCAATCGTAACTGTAATCGCCAACCGGCCCAGGATCGGCGATTAACGAAAGGTTCACTTCTTTACCACTCCAGGCCGAAAGATCAACCGCGTAAT
>CALMGN010000287.1 GCA_937863605.1 uncultured Anaerolineaceae bacterium | reverse complement strand
GGCCTGCCAATTGGCGACGAGATTCAAACCTGGTGCGGCGATGTGCTACATGCCGAATGGAGCCGCACGCAGCCCTGCAAACTGAGTACACCCGGTCAATCCGTCCAGGAATGCCCGGGAATGTATTTGCACTACTTCGAAAGCAAGCCTGCTAAAAAGCAAGTCGAGGTGGAACTACCGCTGCCCAGCGTGTGGGTTTCGCTGGCCGGCTGCACGGTTGAACCGCCCGGCAACCGCTGCGTGGGCACGCCTAACCTGGTGCTGACCGGCGAGGAGCCGCTGCCCAACGAGGTCATTATCAGCATTCAGGGCATCTATCAGGGCGAGCCGTTCACCTGCGCCGGCAATCCCTGCAACCTGCCGTTAAAGCCGACCGGGTCAGAGGGCGCGGCGATTGAATTCTGGGCCGAATCCAGCTTTGGCGATTCCAGCCAGCACTATGAAGGCTTAATCCGCGTGCTGCCGCGCGGCGATTTCATGTCACCTGAAGGCGGTTCCAGCGATCCGCCGTTATATTACATCGACGTGATTACTGACCAGTGGCGCGGCGGCCCGCAAGCCTCCTGCTCCGACACCTGGCAATCCTTCCCCGCAGCCGGCGGACCTGAACCCTGGCTGACCACCCCGCTGAATGCTTCCGACCTGTACACCGAGGTCTCGCTCTACTACCTGGCCGCCATGTTAATCACCAATTACCAGGCGGATGCCAGCAACTGCCCGAACGGCGGGCTGGACAATCCGCTATCCGCCAACCAGTGCGGGCTGGCGGCAGCGCGTGACCAGGTGATTGCCTGGCAAAACCAATTTGACGAACAAATTTTGACGGTAGGTCGCGAAACCGGCATCCCGGCGCAGCTGCTGAAGAATGTATTCAGCCGCGAAAGCCAGTTTTGGCCGGGGATGTACATCAATTACAAAGAGGCCGGTTTGGGGCAATTGACCGACCAGGGCGCCGAGACGGTGCTGCTGTGGAACCCGGACTTTTACGACCAGTTCTGCCCGCTGGTGCTGCACCAGTCACGCTGTGACCGGGGATTTGGCAACCTGATTGCAAGCGAGCAGGCCATGCTGCAGGGCGCGCTGGTTACTAAGGTCAACGCCTCTTGCGTGGATTGCCCGGCAGGCATCGACCTGACCCAGGCCGAGTTTAGCGTCCGCGTTTTTGCTGAAACCATGTCAGCCAACTGCGAACAGGCGAGCCGCATTATTACCAATACCACCGGCTTGCTGCCTGGCCAGGCGGCCAGTTACGCTGACCTGTGGCGCTTTACGCTAGTCAATTACAACGCCGGGGCTGGCTGCCTGACCACCGCGATAAAACGCACTTACCTGGCAAACCTGCCGCTCACCTGGGAGAATGTCTCTGACCGGCTGGAAGTGGCCTGCCAGGGTGCGTTAGATTATGTCAACGACGTCAGTAAAGTAAACAGCGGGGTGCAGCCGACGCCCACCTCGTGGGTGGTCTTCGGGACTGGACAGGCGCCGACCGGTCCTATTGCGACATTGTTGGCAACCCCGCAACCAACCCGCACCCCGACTTTTTCCCCCGGTCAACCCACCGCTACCCAGGACAGTTACCCGGGGCCGGTATACCCGACTGCCACTCAGGGCAGTTACCCCGCCCCCACCAGCTATCCATAGCCTGCCAGCGGCACTGGTTTTCATCACCGCATCAATTATGGGAGGCGCATATGCGCTATTCACTATTAACCCGCCTGGAATGTTCCGGCTGCCATCATATCTGGGACAGCGGCAAGTTACTAAACGTTTGCCCGGACTGCCAGTCGCCGCTGCTTGCCCGTTACGACCTGCTGGCTGCAAGCGCCGAACTGCAGCGTGAGAGCTTCGCTGCCCGTCCGCGCGGCATGAGCCGCTGGCACGAACTGCTGCCGGTGCAATCACCTGAGTATGTAGTCACACTTGGCGAGGGCGACACCCCGCTGCTGCACCTGCCGCATTTGGGCACCGCATTAGGACTCAGCCACCTGATGGTCAAGGACGAGTCGCTCAACCCCACCGGCACTTTCAAGGCCCGCGGCCAGGCGGCGGCGATTTCACGCGCCCTGGAACTGGGCGTGCAGCAGGTGATTATCCCCACAGCCGGTAACGCCGGCGGCGCCATGGCAGCCTATGCCAGCCGGGCGGGACTACTCGCTAGGGTGTACATGCCAGCGGACACGCCGCGCTCCAATATCGAAGAATGCCGGGCGGTCGGAGCTGAGGTGGTTCTGGTGGACGGCCTGATCAGTGATGCAGCTCGCGCGGTCAGCGAGGTGGTGCGTCAGGGCGGCTGGTTCGACCTGTCAACCTTCAAAGAGCCGTACCGGCTGGAAGGCAAGAAGGTGATGGGTTACGAGCTCGCCGAGGCTTTTAACTGGGAGCTGCCGGATGTGATTATTTACCCGGCGGGCGGCGGGATGGGGTTGGTCGCCATCTGGAAAGCCTTCGCCGAGTTGGAAGAGTTGGGCTGGCTGAACAGCCCGAACCGGCCGCGTATGGTGGCGGTGCAGGCGACTGGCTGCGCGCCGGTGGTGCGCGCGTTCGAGGCTGGCGAGATGACTAATACCTTCTGGGAAAATGCCCGGACGATTGCCTCGGGACTGCGCGTGCCCAAAAGCTACGGCGACCGGTTGATGATGGAGACGCTGTACCAGTCGCATGGCACGGCGGTCGCGGTCAGTGACGAGCAGATTCTAGCAGCGCAGGTTCAACTGGGGCACAGCGAGGGCATCTTTGCCGCCCCGGAAGGCGCCGCAACGGTTGCAGCCTTGCCGGTGCTGCTGGAACGCGGTTGGTTGCATCCCGATGAAAAAATTGTGCTGCTCAACACCGGCACCGGGTTGAAGTATGTGTAAATATACGATAGTAGGGTAAGCTGTCAGCTTGCCCATGTGGCGCGTTCGACCCACTCACTTTAGGCAGATATCCTCTAACCACACCGCTGTCCTGATCTCAGGGTCGAACAGCACCCTACAAAACCTTCGTAAATAATAAATTTGCGCTACAGACCAGGGTTGACAGTGGACAAAACGGTCGGGCCGTCATCAGTCTGGTTTACCCGTTATAATTCCGTCGCAGGACCATCACACCACACTGACAGGGAGGAAACGTGACCACCTTCAATCTCATCGTTCAAACGCTGCACAACCTTGCCCGCTGGGGGATCGTGATCCTTGGCCTGATCGCCATCATTCGCGCATTTTCAGGCTGGCTGGGCAAAAAAGAATACACGCCTGCCGATAAACGGGCAGGCATGCTCTACACAATGGTGTTCGATGTTCAGCTATTGCTGGGCATCATTCTGTATGTCAGCAAAGGCTGGTTCGGGGTGCTGACCGCAGACTTCAGCAGGGCATTGAGTTCGGCTGGTACGCGCTTTTTCACCGCCGATCACCTGCTGTTGATGCTGGCCGCATTGATCGCGGCGCATGTCGGGCGCTCGCTTTCGCGCAAAGCAGCCGACGGCGTCCGAAAGCACCGCAGCGCTGCCATCGGGTTCACGCTGTCGTTTGTACTCATGCTGGCAGCCGTTCCCTGGCCATTCACGGAATCCGCGCGGCCCTGGCTGCGTCTATTCGGCATTTCATTCTAGCCGAAGGCTTTACTCATTCACCAGCGCTGAGCCTGCATCGACGAAAGTCCCATTGCGCAGGTCCACCAGCGCCTGTTGGATTTCCTCGCGGGTATTCATCACAAACGGGCCGTAGGGCATGATCGGCTCGTGGAACGGCGCGCCCGCCATCAGCATAAAGCGCATCCCGTCCGGCCCGGCCACTGCGGTGAGTTCGTCGCCGTCGGTCAGTACCAGCATGCGCAGCGCCGAGGCCGCGTCCCCACCTAATGTGCCGCTGCCTTCGAAGAGGTAGATCAGTGCAGTGTGACCGGCTGGAATGGGCTGGGTGAAGGTTGCCCCCGACTGAAGCTGGACGTCCATATAAACCGGGTCAGCCGCAATTTCTGTGACCGGTCCGCGGACGCCGTGCACCGCACCAGCCACTACCCGCACTTTGACGCCGTCCTGTTCGACCGCCGGGATTTCTGCGGCGCTGACTTCCTGATAGCGCGGCTGACTCATTTTTTGCGCGGCGGGCAGGTTAACCCACAATTGGAAACCGTAAATAACGCCGTCCGGACCGCGGCGGGGCATTTCCTCATGGAGAATACCGCGCCCCGAGGTCATCCACTGCACGTCGCCAGGCCCGATAATGCCGGTATTGCCCAGGCTGTCACGGTGGCGGACATTGCCCTCCAGCATATAGGTCACGGTCTCGATGCCGCGGTGCGGATGGGTCGGAAAACCTTGAATCGAGCCTTCGACCGGGTCGTTGAATGCGAAGTGGTCGAACAACAGGAACGGGTCGTAGAGGTTGGATACCCGCGGAGAGATGGAGCGGCGCAGCTTGACGTCGGCGCCTTCAATGACCATCTGCGGGTCAATGGATGCTAAAACTGAACGAGGTGTACTCATGTGCCCTCCGA
>CALMGN010000286.1 GCA_937863605.1 uncultured Anaerolineaceae bacterium | reverse complement strand
TCTTTCACAGCCTGAATATTATCCGGGTAAACGCCGTTGCGCGAGCGGGACGAATGGATCATGTCCCAACCGCCCAGGCTGATACCCACATGGGTAATTTCGGGGTTGTCGCCGCTGTCACCAAAGAACACCAGATCGCCGGGCTGCAGCTGCGGCTGTTCGACCGGTTTGCCATCCGCCATCTGCATGTCCGCGTCGCGGCGCAGGGTAATGCCTGACCAGCGGTGAACCAGCTGGGCAAACCCCGAGCAGTCAATGCCGAGTGCGGATGAACCACCCCATAAATACGGCACGCCAACCATTTGGAAGGCATCCGCGATCATTTGCGTGCGGCGCTGCACGGCCGTGACCGGCATGCTCTGCAGGTTGCGCAAATCGTCGACTGGCACCCACCCCTTGCGATTGGACTGAATGTTGGCCCACTCCCCCTGCAAGCCAAGCAAGTGGACAAACGTCCCGCCAAGCACGCGGGTAATTTTTTCAGCATCTATTCGCGGCTCAGCCATCATGACACTCACGGGAGCGGTCACCAGGTGCGTGGCGGGCGGCAGCCATTCGGCGGTCATGTAGGGCAGGTAAGCCCAGCCCAGGTAGCCGTCAGCACAGCGCACGTATGCCCAATTTTTTCGTTCTTCCAAAATTTCCAGCGGCACGCCGTACAGCATCTGGTTCAGCTGCTCCGCCAACCAGGACGGTTCGCGATACAACCCGGTGAGATTGGTCGCGGCGAACTTTAAACGCGGTTCAGTCTGGCGCAGCGCCTGCACCCCGCTGTCATCCACCGCCAAACCCGGCAGCTGAGCTTGCAGTGCCCGACGCAGCGACTGACGGTCCGTTTCAGACAACACGCGCCCGCTCAGCGCCACCTGCTTGCCATCAAAGGCTGCGATATGGACATCAAATACATGCTCGCGGTCATCCGCATGAAGCTTTTTCAGATCAACCAGGACATTCTGAATACCATCCTGCATGTTTCCTCCATGGATTGTTTTTGTAGATGTAGTCCCACGTGTCTACCTAATACCGGGCAGACACGCTGGTCTGCCCCTATGTGGATTTTAATAATACGCCAATCCCCGGACGCTCCGGGACCGACAGATCCAGCGCGGGGGAATAGGTTACACCGTCAAACGGATCATTGCTGACCAGCAGCGGGGCATCCAGATCCAGCCAATCCGCCAGGCCGGCTAAATGCGCCATGGCGGTGGTGCCGAGCGAGGTTTCCACCATGCAGCCCAGCATGACCTGCAAACCCAATTCCCGCGCCCGTTTGAGCATGCGCAGGCCGGGCGTCAGGCCGCCTACTTTCATTAACTTCAGATTGATGCCGCGTACACCGGCAGCTGCCAGGCGTTCCACATCCTGCAAGGTCTGCACCGATTCGTCGGCGACCAGCGGCAGGCGGGTGTGTTTTTGCACCTCACCCATCGCCTCGATCTGTTCTTTAGGCAGCGGCTGTTCGATCATCTCCAGGTCATAGCTTTCCAATACTTGCACCTGGCGAATAGCCTGTTCCAGCGTCCAGCCGGCATTGGCATCCACGCGCAGGCGGACATCCGGACGAGCGGCACGAATGGCCTTCAAGCGGCCTTCATCGTCATCCGAGCCGAGTTTGACCTTGATGATCGGCATATGGCTGTTTTCGGACGCCATGCGCGCCATAGCTTCCGGCGTGTCAATGGCGATGGTAAATGAAGTTGGCATAGGCGCCGGTTTTGGCAAGCCCAACAGGGCATAAAGCGGCAAACCGCGCTGGCGGGCGATCCGGTCATACAACGCCAGATCCAGAGCGCAGCGCGCTGGCGCCGGTCCCTGCGAACCGACCCAGGCTTCAATTTCCGCCGGGTCATCGGGCAACTCCCGGCCGGATTCAGCCGCTTCGCGCCAGACGGCTTCCATAGTCTCGTCCGCAACGCCGTAATACGGCGGAATGGTGCCTTCACCCCAGCCCTCGTCTCCTGGCAGACGCAGCCAGAAAGCCTGGCGCGTCTCGGACACGCCGTAGGATAGACGAAACGGATTGCGTAATTTGAGGATGATCTTTTCCCAAAGCAAGCCAGTCGACGACGTCATCCTTCCTCCCCGAAACGCAAGCGCAAATATGATTCATACCGTTCGGGCGACACGGTTCCCCGATTGACGGCTTCAATCACCGCGCAGCCCGGCACATTTTGATGGTTGCAGTCATTGTACAAACAATCCTGGACCAGCCCGCGCAGTTCAGGGAAGTATCCGTCCAACTCCTCCGGCTGGATGTCCCACAGCGACAGCATGCGCATGCCGGGCAGGTCAGCCACATAGCCGCCAGCTTCCAGCGGGAACAACTGGCGAATGACCGTGGTGTGGCGGCCTTTTTCAGTCGCCTGGCTAACTTCACGCACCGCCAGGCCTAATTCGGGCTGGACGGCGTTCAGCAGGCTGGATTTTCCTACTCCCGATGGCCCCGCCAACGCTGATAGTTTGCCTACCAGTCGTTCGCGCAGCTCGTCGATCCCCTGACCGGTACGGGCGGACGTAAAGACCACCGGGTAACCCAGCGGCGGGTAAGTTTCGAACTTTTTGATCACATCTGAGGTCGCCAGATCAAGTTTGTTGGCCACCACCAGCGGTGGGATCCCCTGCTGCTCGGACACAATCAAAAACCGGTCGAGCATGCGCAGGTGCGGCTCGGGCTGGGCGCAGGCAAACACAAACACTGCCTGGTCCGGATTGGCGAGCAGCACCTGGCGGTATACGCCGCGCGCGGTAGGGGCTGAGCGCACCAGCGCCGTTTGGCGCGGGGCAATCTCTTCGATGGAGCCGGTACCGTCATTTTGGAGTTGAATGCGAACGTGATCGCCCAGGGCAATAATATCGCCAGCCGACCGGTGTTTTTTTAGGCGGCCGCGCAACTGGCAGACAACCGCGCCCTGATCGGTTTGCACGGTATAAAAACCGGAGAGCAGCCGGGTGATCCAACCCCAAACCATTTTTTCATCCATACGAAGGCGTTCCTGTAGCGATCAATTAAGGTTGGGGGGTTTCCTGGGTCTCGCCGCCTTCCGGGGTTGGAGTCCGGGTGACGTAGAAACTCGATTCCCACGGGTAAAGCCGCGACGGTTTGCCGAAGAAGTAGGCCTCAACAACCCGCCGGAAGATAGGGGCTGCCACTTCCGACCCCTCGCCGGCGTTCTCGGCGATGACTGCGATGGCAATGTCTGGCAGATCCTCGCGCCCGGCATTGGTGTAACCGGCGAACCAGGCATGCGACTCGCCGGTGGAGTTGCTGGCAGTACCGGTCTTGCCGTAAATCGGCACCTGCAGGCCGGCCAGGGCAAAGCGCGCCGTGCCGCGGGTGTCCGCCACCACGCTGCGCATGGCATCCTGAATGATCTTCAGGGTTTTATCTGAAATTGGCAGCGTACCCTGCGGGTCCGCTTTAAAACTGATCAGCGGCTCGCCGTCTGGGGTGGTGACTTTCTCGACCACCTGCGGGCGGTACAGGGTGCCGCCATTGCCTATGGCAGCGATGAAGCGTGCTACCTGAATGGGGGTCGCCAGCATGGCGCCTTGCCCGATAGCCAGCTGCACTGCATCGTTGTCATTGACCGGATTGGGCATGTTACCCGCCACCTCGTCCAGCCCCTCGATGCCGGTTGGCGAACCCAGGCCAAAGGCGCGCGCCATCTTGGATAAATCTTCGGTGTAGCCCAGGGTGTAGAGTTCCAGACCGATATGGTAGAACCAGGGGTTGCAGGAACGCATCAGTCCCTCGGGCAGGGTCAAAAGCCCGCTGGCAGGACGTTCTTTTTCGTACGTCCAGTCATAGAGGGTCACGCCTGTGAGTTCAGTGAAGGTATGGGTGCAGTTGTACTCCGATTCGGCCGTAAACACCCCGGTATCCAGTGCGGTCGCCATGGTGATGATTTTAAAAACAGAGCCAAGCGGGTATGCGCTCTGGGTGGCGCGGTTGAGCAGCGGTACGGTTTCCGGATCGAAGACATCGCCCAGCATCCAGCCGCTGTTGAAGTTATTCGGATCGAATAGATTGGGGTCAAAAGCCGGACCGGAGGCCATCGCCAGCACGCGGCCGGTATCGCGTTCCAACACTACAATTGCGCCGCGGAAACCTTCGATGGCGCGCTGGGTTTGTTCCTGCAAATCCTTATCCAGCGTGCTGTAAATCTCGTCGGCGGGCTTTGACTCGCGCTGTCCCAGCCGGGTAATCACGCTGCCCTGCTGGTCAACGACATATAGCGATGCGCCGCGCTGCCCGGTAAGATATTGCTCGCCCCAGGATTCCAGGCCAGCCATGCCGACCCGCTCATCCACCCGGTAGCCAAGCCGGCGGTACTCGTCAACGGAGGCTTCGGGGATCGGTTGGACGTAACCGGTGACATGCGATGCGGCACTGTCGAAATAATAGCGCGTGTTGTACGAGCTCATCACCAGCCCATCCAACGAGGACAAAACACTGTAGCGCTGGCCCACGGCCTGGGACGAGACATCCCCCACCGGGATATACCAGTCGGGCTGCGCAAATTCGTACAGCGACCGGATGTAGTCGGTGTTGAGGTTGGTCAGGTTGGAAAGCTCAACCAGCAGCGCACCCTCGGTATCCGGGTTAATTTGCCCGGGCACGATTCCCAGCGCCACCGCGTCCGACTGGGCAGCCAGGGCGCTGCCGGTGGCATCGTAAATGTTGCCGCGCGCCGGCACGGAGATGTCCATGCTCAGGCGGTTGCCGCCGCTCAGCTCGGGCAGAATCATGCCGTCTTCCCATTGCACCTTCCAGGCGCCGTCCTGCAGGCTCAAATTCATCACGGTCTCGCGCACGATATCGCCTACCAGCACGGTATGGTAGGTCATGCGGTAGGCTACCTGCGCCTCGCTCGGATTTTTGATCAGCGATTGCAGTATTTCGTAGTCAAGCGATTGGAGCGACATGGTGGCACTGACATCTTTGAGGTGGTTGGAAAAATTGCCTTCGATCAGCGCATCTTTCGAAAGCAAGGTCAACTGCGCGTACATGGCGGCGTAGTTGTCCACCTTCCAGGCTTCCAGGAAGGACCTGGCCGCCGGTTCAGGTTCCGGGACGGTGGTGGTATTGACGATTGGTTCGCGCAAGGTGGGGGTGGCAGCGCCATTCGGGGCATTTACAGCACCAGGGGTGCAAGCCGTCAGCAGCAGCACCAAAATCATCATTATCGCTGATCTCAACTTCATTGTTTTATTTCTCCATCTGGCAGGCCGCAGAGGTCAGCCAACTTGCTCGCCCCGCAGCACAGCAGCGGTAATGGGGCAATCATAGTTCAAATTGGATTGGCATTTGGCCGGGACATCGGCCAACGGCTCAACGCCGAAAAAGCGCGCCGTGCGCACCAGGTGGCACAGCGGCAGGCCCATCACGCTGGCGTAACAGCCGGCAAACCCCTCCACCGGGTGAAACTCGGCATGCTGGATGGCGTAAGCGCCAGCTTTGTCCAACGGATCGCCGGTGGTGACGTAAGCCTCGATTTCTTCAACCGTATACACACGCATGGGCACCTGCGAAACGCACAGGTCAGTTTCCAGCATCTGGGTGATAGGGTCGTAGAGCGCCAGCGCGGTATAAACCTGGTGGATGCGCCCGCGCAGTCGCTCGAGCATCTGGCGCGCCGCTTCGGGTGATGCAGGTTTACCCAGCAGATCATCGCCATCAGCAACAATGGTGTCAGCCGCCAGGATAACCTGGCTGCTTTCGGTTTGTTCGGCCGCTGCGCGGGCTTTGGCAACCGCCAGGCGCAGCACGTAGTCCGCCGGGGGTTCGCCTGGCAGCTGGCTTTCATCCAGCTCGGCAGGCCGGATAGAGAAAGTCCATCCGGTCCATGAGATCATTTGCTGGCGGCGTGGGGAGTTGGAGGCCAACAGGAAAATCGGTTGTGCCATATGGGTCTTATTCTAACGTCCATATGGAAAGCTGACAAGACGAGGGGCTTCAATAGGTGGAGCCCTCTGTTGTCATCCTGCCCGCAGGGCACTCTGTGAGTGAACGAGCGGTTTTTGCGACGTGAAGGATCTGTCTTTAGATTCTTCGCCTCCGCTGCGCTCCGGTTCAGAATGACACAAAGTATCATTGCCTCAATGAGCGCAGCGAAGTGCCTGAGGTTATAAGGTGAACCAATCGTAGATCTATACCTTACGATGGCTACTACCTGTCAAGCACGATTATGGAGCGATGCATCTGCACTCGAATCTGACAGGTACGTGCAACGCACCTTGGAGGTGCATTGCACGTGAAACCAGGCTTTTTACTCGTACTTTAGCGCATTGACCGGCACCAGCGTGGCGGCGCGCAGCGAGGGGTATAACCCGGAGATAATGCCCACCAGCGTGGCAAACACCAGTGCGAAGAGCGGCAGCCATACCGGAGTGGAGGTCGCCAGCTGGGTGCCGCCATAGGGGTTGGAGGGGATGAAGGTGGATGCCACCATATTGAGCAGCAGACTGCCGCCCCAACCAATGATCACCCCGCCGATGCCCCCGATAAACCCGATGCCGGCGGCTTCACCCAGGAAGATGCTAAGCACATCCTTATTGGTGGCGCCAACAGCCTTCATCAGTCCAATTTCACGGGTACGCTCCAGAATCGCCATGGCCATGGTGTTGGCGATGCCGATAGCCGCTACCAGCAG
>CALMGN010000285.1 GCA_937863605.1 uncultured Anaerolineaceae bacterium | reverse complement strand
AATGAACGATCCCGGTCAGGCGCTAATATGATTCCGATGATCTGTTAATGGAGTTCTTGTATTCATGCGTTATTTTTAAGGGTGTATGTTTGGGTTCCGTGCGAGAACATTGCGCATGGCATGTCCGTATTCGGTTATTACCAAGCGGCTGCGACCCAAACCGAAATTATAAATACCCCGCCCTCGGGAGGGGAAGGAGAATGAAAATGTCTAAGATTATTGGCATTGATCTAGGAACGACGAACAGCGTCGTTGCGGTTATGGAAGGCGGGTCGCCAACCGTCATCACCACGGCTGAAGGTTCGCGCTTGCTGCCGTCGGTGGTGGCTTTCAATAAAAATGGCGAGCGCCTGGTTGGGCAAACCGCCAAACGGCAGGCGGTGATCAACCCGGAGAACACCATCTATTCCATCAAGCGGTTTATGGGACGCCATTTTAACGAGGTCGAAACGGAGCGCAAGAATGCGCCGTTCCAGGTGGTGAGCGGTCCATCCGACGATGCGCGGGTCAAAATCGCCATCAATAACCGCGAATACACCCCGCAGGAAATATCCGCTATGATTCTTGGCAAGCTCAAAGCGGATGCCGAGGCTTACCTTGGCGAACCGGTTACTCAGGCTGTGATCACGGTTCCGGCTTACTTCAATGACAGCCAGCGCCAGGCCACCAAGGATGCCGGAAAAATTGCCGGACTGGAAGTTCTGCGAATTATCAATGAACCGACCGCCTCTGCACTGGCATACGGGTTGGACAAGAAAAAGAACGAGAAAATCCTGGTCTTCGACCTGGGCGGCGGTACCTTCGATGTTTCCATTCTGGAGGTCGGCGACGGTGTATTCGAGGTCAAGTCAACTTCCGGCGACACGCACCTGGGTGGTGACGACTGGGATCAGAGCATTGTCAACTGGGCGGTGGAAACTTTCCAAAAAGAACAGGGAATGGATGTGACCAAAGACCGCCAGGCTTTGCAGCGATTGCGCGAAGCTGCGGAAAAGGCCAAAATTGAGCTTTCCAGCATGATGGAAACCGAAATCAATCTGCCGTACATCACCGCGGATGCAAGCGGTCCCAAGCACCTGCAGCTGCGGCTGACGCGTGCCCGCTTCGAGCAGATGACCAAAGATTTGCTGGAGCGCACCCGCACGCCGTTTGAAACTGCCTTGAAAGATGCCGGACTCAAAGCCAGCCAGCTGGATGAGGTTGTGTTGGTCGGCGGCGCGACCCGTATGCCGATGGTACAGGAACTGGTACGCCAGTTGACTGGCAAAGAACCCAATAAGAGCGTCAACCCGGATGAAGTTGTTGCTGTCGGGGCGGCCATTCAAGCCGGCGTTCTTGGCGGCGAAGTGAAGGATGTTCTACTGCTGGACGTCACGCCGCTGTCGCTGGGTGTTGAAACCCTGGGCAGCGTGATGACCCCGATCATCGAGCGTAATACAACCATCCCGGCGCGGCGTTCGCAAGTATTTTCGACAGCCGAGGACAGCCAGTCCGCGGTGGATATCCATGTGCTGCAGGGTGAACGCACAGCAGCGACCGATAACATCAGCCTTGGGCGTTTTCGCCTGGATGGC
This sequence comes from uncultured Anaerolineaceae bacterium, assembly GCA_937863605.1. Taxonomy (GTDB): domain Bacteria; phylum Chloroflexota; class Anaerolineae; order Anaerolineales; family Anaerolineaceae; genus Bellilinea. The sequence goes on along the minus strand of CALMGN010000285.1, from coordinate 33,959 downwards.
ATTCCAGCCGCACCGCGAGGAACACCTCAGGTAGAGGTCACCTTTGATATGGACGCCAACGGAATCCTGAATGTGACCGCCAAGGATAAGGCATCAGGGCGCGAGCAGAAAGTGACCATCACCGCCTCGACCAACCTGTCGCGCAGCGATATCGACCGGATGGTGGACGAGGCTAAACAACACGAAGCGGATGATGCCCGCCAGCGCGAGCTGGTGGAGGCGCGCAACATGGCTGACAACCTGGCTTACCAGGTGGAAAAAGAACTCAACGAGAAAGGCGCCAATGTGCCCCCGGACCTGCGCGGCGAGGCTGAGAGCCTGGTGAACCAGCTGCGGCAGGCTGCGACCGGCAGCGAGACTAACCGCATCCGCACCCTTTCGCAGCAAGCCCAGCAGCTGCTTGGACGCATCCAGCAGTCTGGCAGCCCTCAAGCCGGCGCAAACGGCAGCAGTCACAATGGCGGCAGCGTCGACACGAACCCTGAAGGCGAAGTGGTCGAAGGTGACTTCAAAGACGCATAACTTATAACGCAAAAAAAATTGGCAGCCAGGATGGCTGCCAATTTTTAGTTAGCAAAAGAATGGTTTAATCCGATACCAATGTACCGCGGTTTTCCCCAAGGAGTGCCAGGCGCAGCGCGTCCGGGTCCCACAGGTTGAGCACCAGGATCGGCAGTTTGTTTTCCATGCACAGCGTGATCGCCGTGCTGTCCATGACGCCCAGACGAAGCTGGAGCGCATCGATATACTTCAATTTCTCGAATTTGACCGCATTCGGGTTAGTCTGCGGATCGCTGTCATACACTCCGTCAACCTTGGTGGCTTTGATCAGGACATCGGCATCAATTTCACAGGCGCGCAGGGCGGCTGCCGTGTCGGTAGAGAAGTAAGGGTTACCGGTGCCGCCGCCAAAGATCACCACCCGCCCTTTTTCCAGGTGACGGATGGCGCGCCGGCGGATATAAGGTTCAGCTACCGAGCGCATCTCGATGGCGCTTTGCACGCGGGTGATGACTCCAATTCCTTCGAGCGCATCCATCAGCGACAGTGCGTTCATGACGGTCGCCAACATGCCCATGTAATCAGCCGTCGCCCGGTCCATGCCCAGTGCGTCGCCGGTTTTACCGCGCCACAGGTTGCCGGCCCCGATAACAATGGCGACGTCCACACCCATTTCGCGGACTTCACGCACCCGCATGGCGATGTCACGGGCGCACGTTGGGTCGATGCCGTTTCCTTGCGGAGCCGAAAGTGCTTCGCCGCTCAACTTTAGCAAGATTCGGTGATATTTTAGGCCGTCCATCTTTGCTCCTTTGCTTCTGCGGGTTAGAAAAAAGCCAACCTTGCGGTTGGCTTTTTGAACTTACGCTTCGCTTGTGGTCTCACCGAGCGCCCATCGGGCGAAACGCCGGATCACAATGTTCTCGCCAGTCGAGACGATGGTCTCGTTTATCAGATCCTGGATGGTCTTGCTGTCATCGCGGATGTATTTTTGGCGCATCAGGACGAATTCGTCCTTGAATTTGGAAACAGCGCCTTCGACAATCTTGGGGATGATCGCATCTTTTTTGCCGTCTTCGCGCGCTTTGGCAGTGGCGATTTCGGCTTCGTGATCGATCACACTCTGGGGGACATCTTCTTCGCGGGTATACAGCGGGGCAGTAGCGGCAATTTGCAGGGCGACTTCGTGGGCAAATTCGCGGAATTTATCGCTGCGCCCAACGAAATCGGTCTCGCAGTTCACTTCTACCATGACGGTCACGCGGCCGGCGCCATGGGAATAGACGTCGATGACACCTTCCGAGGCTTGGCGGGAAGCGCGCTTGGCGGCGGTGGCCAGACCTTTTTCACGTAAAAAATCGAGGGCCTTGTCGAAATCGCCGTCAGCGGCCTCGAGTGCTTTGCGGCAGTCGAGAATTCCAGCACTGGTCGCTTCACGCAGTTTCTTGATCATTTCAGTTGTGATTGTTGCCATTCAAGAGTTCCTTCTTTGTCAGGTTCGATCGCTTTAATAGCAACCAGATTATTCGCTTGCTTCTTCGCTAGCTTCTTCGGCCGATACAGCTGCAGTCTCACTGGTTTCTTCAACCGGTTTAACTGCGGTTTTGCTGACTTTTTTTGCCTTTTTAGCTACGGGTTCGCTGGCTTCTTCGGTTACTTCAACCGGGACTTCAGTGGTTTCTTCAACTAATTCAGCTGTTGGTTCAGTGGTTTCGACAACCTCGACGGCTTCGAGTGTCTCGACGGTTTCGAGTGTCTCGACTGTTTCGACTGTCTCGACCGCCTCGACTGTCTCAACGGCTTCGACTGTCTCTTCAACCGCTTCGGTGCGGGGGCTCAGTTTGGCCAGGGTGGAGGCGCCAAGCAGGCTTTCATCGTCCACTTCTTCTTCCAGCATCTGGCGGCGCGAAACGCGGGCAGCGGGAGTTGATGGGCCAGCGGCTTCAAGGGCTTCAGCCGCAAGCTCGTCGTCCTTGCGCATCGCTTTGCCTTCCAGAACGGCGTCGGCGATCTTGCCAACCAGTAGTTTGATGGCGCGAATGGCGTCATCATTGGAAGGGATTACATAGTCAACGCCGCCGGGAGCGCAGTTGGTGTCAACCAGGGCAATCACCGGGATTTTCTTGGAATTGGCTTCGAGCACTGCGGTATCTTCGCGCAAGACGTCCACAATGAACACCAGTTCGGGCAGACGTTTCATGCCGCGGATGCCGTTCAGGCGGATATTGAGGCGGGAAATCTCGCGGTCGATCAACAGCGCTTCCTTTTTGGTGATGCGGTCGATTTCGCCGGTCTCGTGCATGCGTTCAAGCCGCTCCATTTCCTGAATGCGGTCGAAGATGGTGACCCAGTTGGTGAGTGTCCCGGGCAGCCAGCGCTCGGTCACGTAGGGCATACCGCAGCGGGTGGCTTCTTCTTTGATGGTTTCTTGCGCCTGGCGCTTGGTACCAACAAAAAGAACCGTTCCGCCTTCGGATACGGTCTTGGAAACTAATTGATAGGCCTGGGTGAGAGATTTAACCGTCTGCTGCAGGTCGATGATGTGAATGCCGTTGCGCTCGGTGAAAATGAACGGGCGCATGGCCGGGTTCCATTTGTTGGTGCGGTGCCCGAAATGAACACCACTTTCCAACAAAGCTTTCATGGAAATAATTGACGCCATTGTATTAAATTCTCCTTTGCGTTAGATCCTCCGCTCCCGTCTTCCCGTGCCTGAACCGCATTGGCGGCACGCCAGGGTTGGTCGGGGAGCGTGTGAAATTACTTTGCCAGTTGCAAAGCCGGACAATTCTAACACAAAAGCACCAGAGAATCCAGAAATAGCTGAAATTACTCAGGTCAATTTGCGCCCAGCAGGGTTTTTTCGATCTGCTCTTTGTGCTCATCATAATAATGCGACGGCACGACTTCCAGCGCCCACTGCGCAGCGCGGCGGTATAGGTGCTTGCGCTGATTGACAAATGACTCAGGTAAGTTCTCCAGGAAATCAGCGGTTTCTACCTGGGCGGCTGACAGTTCCTGTTGCAAAGCGGGCAGGCTGCCCAGCCACTTGACCAGCGACTGGATCCGGGTAATTACATTGGGGCGCATTTGCAGCCAATCCTCAACTGGCGTGTCGTTAACCATATCCGCTACCCAGCCCTGGTAATCGCGCTCACACAGGGTAAAATGTGCCAGAATTTCCCTGGCGCTCCACTCTTTTTCGGCTGGCTGCAGCGCGGCTTGTTCTTCCGTTACCCCGGACAAGTGATCAGCCCAGGCTGCCAGGACTTCGCTCGCATTCTTGCGGTATTGGCTGGCTAATTCTGCCGGCGGCGGGGCTTTGAAGATCGGGAATGAGGATAAGGTCAACGGCACTGACTGTTGGGTGGAGCCCCGGTAGAAAACAACCTCAGGCTGGTCACCGGCGTGCAGCTCCTGCAACGGTACGCCGAGCGAATCAAAGTCACTAACCGGGTGACCGTTAAGGCTGAAAATGACATCATCTTTGAGCAGCCCGGCTGCCCGTGCGCCGGTGCCTTCTACGGTGCCGCCCAACCGCAGGCCTTGCTGCACCGGGACTCCGATCTTCTGAGCGATTTCCGGGTTGAATTCCTCGATCATGATTCCCAACCGCGGGCGGCGGGCTATGCGTAAATCGATACCGTCCTCCAGCACCGACTGGTAATTTTCCAACCAATCAGGCCATTTCAACCTGGCAGTCTCGTCCGGGTTCTGATGAGTGAAGGCAACCTCGGTTCCAGCACCGGTTTCGGATACCGTAACCTCGACCGTGGATTGGCCGCGGTCGGGGAGTGTCAGCCAGCTGAATTCCAGGTGTTTGTCTGGGGTGTAATCGATGAACTTTCCCTGGACGGTGTACCCATTGGGAAAAAGAAAATAGAGCTCCCCATTAATCCGGGCATTAAGATATGCCCGATCGCACAGCCAATCCCGCAGCGCGGTCTCATGCCGGAAAAACCTGAACGCTTCCGCTGGGGAAGCGGTGGTGTGGATTGTTTGGCGGAAACTTTCAGACACCGGGTTCATTTTTGACTCCTTCCTGTCCCTGTCAAATTATCGGAATATGCTTCATCAGCCTTAATTGTAATGGGTGATTAAGGATGCTTGATTATTAATTTTACAAATATGGTAAAGTTGGTTATAATAAGGACGAAGAACTCAAACTGACCAACAAAGGAGACTACGCCATGTCCAGTGACCATGAATGTGCCTGTGGCGGATCGTGCGGCTGCCAGACTGCCGAATTAGAGACGGATGTTGTTGAACTTTCCCGCGACGAATACGTCGTCCGCCTGGAGAATTACCTGCGCGACCTGAAAGCCGAGATTACTGTCGTCGAGCAGGAACTGGTTTCGCTGCGCCAAACCGCCTAGCAGAACACCGTCCTAAGATCATATGTTTATTGGTGCCCGAGGCACTTAATTACCGGTATCGAACAGCCGCTCGCAAGCGGCTGTTTATTTTATAAAAACCGGGTGAAGAAAGTCAAATTAATCCCGATAAAATTCATGCAATTTGTTATACTCCCGATAGTATCTTTTTCCTAAGTTTCGCATATACTAATCTATAGCAATTTGACAATGGTATAATGAATTTCGTTTGTGAAAAGAATTACCAACTCCTAGCCATTTTCTGGCTTTGTTGGTATTTCAAGAATCGCGGAGCACTGCAGACCAGCCGCTCCATTTACGCCTGGTGAAATTGTAGATGCGTTCGGACGAACGCTTTTTAATAACAGCATTCGTTATTGGTTATTCCCCGATAGTGCCAGCCATCCAATGAGGTATCTTAATGGCGACCCCTGATTTGACATTATTGCATGCTCCAAGTGTTTATGATTTCCGACGGGAATCGATCCTGTACGGTCCGGTCAGCGATCTGGTGCCTTCTACTCCTGTCTTTGAGATGTATCCGATTGGTTTTACCACCATGGCGGAGTACCTGGAACGCCATGATTTGCAAACCCGAATCGTCAATTTGGCCGTCCGTATGCTGGATGATATCAACTTTGACGTCGAAGACTATATCCAGAAACTGGATTCGCTGGTGTACGGAATTGACCTGCACTGGCTGCCGCATGCCCACGGATCGATTGAAATTTCAAAAATTGTCAAACGCTACCATCCAAAATCGCCGGTTTTGTTTGGAGGTTTCTCGTCGAGTTATTTCTATAAAGAATTAATCGGCTACTCAACGGTGGATTTCATCATTCGAGGCGATTCTACCGAGCTTCCGCTTTTGATGTTGATGCAGTACCTGCGGGCGGGCGGCCAGGCGCGACCTGACCCCCTTTCACTGGGTGCCAGCCGGCTGGAGGCCATCCCCAACCTGGTATACAAAACCAGCGACGGCGAGATGCACACCAACCCGATCTCGTACAGCCCGGATAACCTGGACGATTTGCTGCTAGATTACACCCATGTACTGCGCTCGGTGGTACGCTACCGCGACCTGGCCAGCTACAAACCCTTCCGCAACTGGATGAAGTATCCCATTACTGCGGCGCTAACGACCCGCGGCTGCCGCTATAACTGCACCACCTGCGGTGGATCGGCTCGCGCTTTCCGCGGCATTCACAACCGTCAGCGACCGGCGTACCGCTCACCGGAACTGTTGGCGCAGGATATTCGCCGCATCGGCGAATACTCCAAGGGTCCCGTTTTCATTCTTGGCGATATTCGGCAGCCGGGCGAAGATTACACCCGCCGTTTCCTGGACGCCATTTCCGGGTACAAAAAGCCGGTTTTCATCGAATTGTTCGATGCTGCCCCCAAAAAGTTCTTCCAGGATGTGGCCAAAGCGATGCCCAATTTCACCGTCGAAATATCGATGGAATCGCATGATGAGCCGGTGCGGAAAGCCTTTGGCCGTCCGTATTCCACCGTTGACATCGAGCGCAGCATGGACGATGCCCTGGATGCCGGCTGCAAACGCCTGGATTTGTTCTTCATGGTTGGCCTGAAAGGGCAAACCTATGAATCAGTGATGGGAACGGTCGAATATTCGCGGGAGATGCTGAAACGCTATGACCGCGGCGGTGAACACCGGGTCATTCCTTTCATCTCGCCGTTGGCGCCGTTTGTTGATCCTGGCAGCCGCGCCTTTGAGGAACCGGAGAAACACGGCTACCGCCTGTTCGCCCGCACCCTCGAAGAGCACCGTAGCCAATTGCTGGCGCCTTCCTGGAAGTACGTGCTCAATTATGAGACCATCTGGATGAACCGCGATCAGATTGTTGATGCCACGTATGAGTCCGGCCGTCAGTTGAATCTGATGAAGGGCGAGTTTGGCGTGCTTAATGCTGCCCAGGTGCAGGCTACTGACCAACGCATTACACGCGCGGTGGAGCTGATGGGCGAAATCGACCGAATCGTACAAACGGTTCCCGATCTGGAGCAGCGCCAGGTGCATCTTAATGAACTTAAACACCATGTGGATGACGCCAACCTCTCGACGGTTTGCGACAAGCGCGAGCTTGAAATTCCGATGCACGGACCGACGATTAATTTATTCCAGGCCGCTGCCCGCGTAGCCGGTGACTGGTGGCACGACCGGGCAAAAATTTTACGTGATGACTAGCGTGAAAACCGCGGCAGGAATGCCGCGGTTTTTTTTATCATTATTCTTCGCAGGTTGGGTAGAGGGCGGTAGGATCACCAGGTATAACAGACATCCATGCAGCCCCGAAACCCAACAACGGTATTTTGCTCTCAGAGTGCCCTGCGGGCAATCCAACCCACATCTATGGCCAATGAGCCAAAGATATACGCGCGGTATATAATCAAGCATAATCCAATTCGTTCAAGTGGAATTATTGGAAGAAAAAACTAGCTATTCCGGGGTAAACAATGCATATTTTGGTGACCAATGATGACGGGGTGAACGCCCCAGGTTTGCTGGCTTTAACTCAGGCGATGCAGCCGCTCGGCAAGGTATCGGTGCTGGCGCCTGACCGCAACTGGAGCGCATCCGGCCATGTCAAGACCTTGCACCGCCCGCTGCGGGTCAACAAGACTCAACTGGCTGATGGTTACCCCGCTCTGGCAACCGACGGAGCACCCTCGGATTGCGTTGCGTTGGCGGTGCTTGGCATTCTGCCTGAACCAGTCGATCTGGTTGTCTCCGGGATAAACCCAGGTGCCAATGTTGGCCACGACATGACCTACTCCGGTACGGTGACCGCAGCCATGGAAGGCGCGATCTGGGGGCTGCCATCCCTGGCGTTTTCACTCGATATACGCGAAAATGGCCCATCGATGTCCTACTATGACTCGGCAGCAGCCACTGCAGCGCACGTAGTGGAAGTGGTCCAGAAAAATGGGCTGCCCCAGAATGTGCTCCTCAACGTGAATGTGCCAAATTTGCCCATGAGTGAGATCAAGGGTTCTCTGGTGACCCGACTCGGCCTGCGGATTTACCGGGATGTGCTGGTTTCGCGTGAAGACCCGCGCGGCAAGCCCTATTACTGGATCGGTGGAGAAGCTCCAACCGGCGTTCCAGAGGAAGGCACGGATATTGGGGCGTTAGCGGGAAATTTTGTATCCATCTGCCCGGTACAGCTGGATTTCACCGCCCACAGCTCGCTTGAAGCTATTCGCGCCTGGGATTGGCACAAGGTGGGATAAGCTCGCCTGTGTAATTTGCCCGCCTTAAAGTTGATTTTCAACAGGTTGCCTTTTATTTTCCATATGCTATACTGATTTAAGGAATGATTGTTGTTTGCATTCAGATCGTCGCAATTCCGCAATAGTACGACTATCCTAAGATTTCTCAAGGAGTGGGTGTCATGGAAAATACCGTGCGCGATTGGATGAACGACCTGGTCGTATTCGTCGATCCCAACAGCACAATAACTGAAGCACTGGGTATCATGCGCAGAAGGTATGTCAACAACTTGATCGCGAAGATGACCAAGGAATCGCCTGAATACGGCATTATCACCTCGATCGATATTTGCGACAAGATTGTTGCCCAGGGACGCGATCCCTCCATGGTTAAAGTCCACGAGATTATGAGCTCACCCTTGATCACCGTCACTACCCAGATGACGATCGTCGAATGCGCTAAAGTGATGAAAGATCGCCGCATTCACCACCTGCCGGTCGCGGACGCCAACGGGACAATTGTTGGCATGATTTCAGCAAACGATTTCCTGGTCGTGGCAGAGCAGCTGGGGCACGGCAACGGCGAACGAACGCTCCACTAGCCATTCCTTGACAAAATAGCCCCACCGGCGCATCGATTATAATAAGCGCGATGCGCCGTTACTTATTAATTTCCAGAATACTGCTGACGATCGTGATTTTAGCCCTGGGCGTTTTGCCAGAGGCTTCAGGCGTGCAAGCTCAGTCTGGTACTGCCTATGACCTGGTGGCGACAGTAAACGCCGTCCGGACAGCCAACGGACTGCCAGCACTCGAAGTTGATGGCATTTTGATGGGGACTGCTCAGGCGACCTCGGATGTGATGGCTGCCAGCGGCAGTTGTTCCCATATTGGCAATGCCAGTGGACGGATAGCTGCTGCCGGATACGGCGGCGGGGCAACCGTCTTTGCCACCGAGAATATTGCCTGCGGCATCAGCATGACAGTCGAGACTGTCGTCTATCAGTATTGGGCGGATGCCACCCACATGATGCCTATGACCGACCCAAAGTACACCCATATTGGCGGGGGAGTGACTGTTGTCGATGGGCGAACCTTTTATGTCATCCACGCCGCGTACACTTCGGGCGGTTCGTATCGTTCTGCGCCGGTAGCCCCCACCACATCAGGATCGAGCCAGCCCATAGCAACGGGCGCGGTCGTCCAGCCGGTCATCACTGCCACGCCGGGGGTTGACGGATCCGTTATTCATGAGGTGCAGCCTGGACAGGCACTGTGGAGCATTGCCATTGCTTACGGCGTCAAAATTGCCGATTTGATCGCTCTGAATCAACTGGCAGCGACGCCGGTGCTGTCGATTGGTCAAAAAATCATCGTGCGCCAGGCCTTTACACCCACGGTCTCGCCGACCGTCACTATGACGCCGCGCCCGCCAACCCGTACACCGACGCCAACTGCCACACCACGCACACCTACGGTCACCCCAACCATTACGCTGACGCCAACCGCCACGCCCCACCCGTTATTCAACTTGACGCTGCCAGATCAGGTTGGGCGCAATACGCTGGGGATCAGCATTATCGCTATCAGCGGCATAGGCCTATTAATGGTGGTGCTTTCCTCGCTGCAAAAAAAATCCTAAGGCTGTTTTAGATCGAAAAATCGTCTCCGCGCCATACGCCGTGCTCAGGAGCATGGATCAATACCGGGTGCTCCAGGATGTGCGATTCGCGTGATCCGGATTTGGCATGTCCATTACCGCCGTTACTTTCCAAATGAGGCGTGTGAACCTGGGTCTCCAGGGCTTCAAGCCGCGCCATCACAGATTCCAGGGTCAGCCCTATAGTATCCGGCATCTTGTCGTGATCCAGGTCGGGTTGGTGCTGCGGCTTGGTGCGCACCATTACCTGCCCGGGAACACCCACGACTACCGAGTTCGGCGGAACGGAATGCACTACAACCGCGTTCGCACCCACCCGGCTGCCGCGTCCAACGGTGATATTGCCGAGCACCTTGCCGCCGGCGCCGATCACCACGTCATCCTCGATGGTCGGATGGCGCTTGCCCTTTTCCAGGCTGACGCCGCCGAGCGTGACCCCATGATACAGGGTCACGTTGTTGCCAATTTGGGCGGTCTCGCCAATGACCACGCCCATGCCGTGGTCGATGAACAACTTATCACCGATCACGGCGCCGGGGTGAATTTCGATTCCGGTCAGGAAGCGGTTGACATGCGACAGCCAGCGGGCGATCAGCTTAAAGCGATGGACCCACAACCAGTGAGCCAGCCGGTGCCCCCAGACGGCGTGCACGCCGGGGTAGGCTAGCAGGATCTCCAGGGGCCGGCGGGCTGCCGGGTCACGGTCAAATGCGGATTGAATATCGGACTTGGCTTTGTTAAATAAACGTACCATACTTCACCTTCCTTCTCGCTCTTTGGCGCGGCGGCAAGAGGGATCAGTCAACCAGATCGGCGAACAATGGGGTGCTCAGGTAGCGTTCGCCGAAGGATGGGATAATGACCACAATCATTTTGCCAGCGTTTTCCTGGCGTTTGGCGACCTGAATCGCTGCCCAAATGGCGGCGCCAGAAGAGATGCCCACCAGCAAGCCCTCGCGGGAAGCGGCATCGCGGGCGGTGCGGAAAGCGTCTTCATTTTTGACGCGGACGATTTCGTCGTATATTTTGGTATTCAGAATTTCCGGAATAAAACCCGCTCCAATACCCTGAATCGGGTGTGGGGCCTTCGGTTCACCTGAAAGCACTGCGGACGCATCCGGTTCGACGGCTACCACACGGAAGGACGGCTTGCGGGCTTTAATAGCCTCGCCGACCCCGGTGATGGTACCGCCCGTTCCAATGCCGGCCACCAAAATATCCACTTTGCCGTCGGTGTCATTCCATATTTCCTCTGCTGTGGTGCGGCGGTGAATTTCGGGATTAGCCGGGTTTTGGAACTGCTGCGGGACGAAGTAGCGCGGGTCGCTGGCAGCTAATTCCTCAGTTTTGCGGATGGCTCCAGCCATGCCTTCGCTGGCAGGTGTCAAAATAAGTTCAGCGCCGTAGGCGCGCATCAGGATGCGCCTCTCTTTGCTGGCTGATTCGGGCATCACCATGGTGGCTTTGTACCCGCGGGCAGCCGCCACGAACGCCAGCGCGATGCCGGTATTACCACTGGTTGGTTCCAGGATGATGGTATCTTTGTTAATCTTGCCCTCGCGTTCCGCGGCGTCCAACATGGATGCACCGATGCGGTCTTTGACCGAGTGGGCCGGGTTATAGAACTCAAGTTTCGCGACGACCTGGGCTACAGCTCCATCGGTGATGCGGTTAAGGCGGACGAGTGGGGTATTGCCGATCAGGTCGGTAACATTATTAGCGATTTTCATTCAAAACTCCTCAGACGAATAAAGTGTGATTAAAAACAAAAGCCAGCAGAATTAAAAACAGCGGACGGTTGCCGCGCAAAACCAAAATCCCTGCGGGGCTGCAGTCCACTGCCTAAGTCTGCTGGCTGACGATAATTTTATCGGTTCAGTCTAAGGCAGCGGTGCTCGCCAACCCCGCCTCAGACACATGCAATGTTGCATTTCGAATTCCTCAATATTTATCATATATCTCATAATATTGTCTGATTATAGACCGAAAAATGGGTTTGTCAAGGGTTTAAGTTAAGGAGCTGCGGGTCCGATATACGTGCTGCGGTGGGATTCAAATGCATCGAAAAATACGGTGCCGCGGGTAGCGGATTCGATTCCAGCCAAGACACCCAGGTGGACCAGGTCGATGTGGCGCTTATCGTTGTCGATGCCGGTTAATCTCCCAGCCTGGGTTCCATCAATCCAAAAGGTTATTTCCCCGCTATTGGCTTCGGGGGCAGTGGAAGCCAGCCAGAAAATCTCAATCGAGTGGCTCGCATCCGTGATCGTAGTCCACCCGGTCGAATACCAGGTATTGATGTCGTTTCGCAAACCAGCCTGTAACTGGAAACTGCCGCCCGACTTACGCATTTCGATGCGGATTACTTGGGTAGAAGATCCGGAGATGCCGTTAAAAACGACCAGAGGTGTGGAGGATATTGTAAGCGAATTAGGGTCCGCATAAAACCGGACTCGATAGCTGGTTTCTGCGTCTGGCAGGCTGTCAGTCACAAAAATTGCTCGCCGGTCATCGATCAACGCTGCCAGACCGAATTGACCGGTCAATGCGGCGCCGCTTAATACACCCAGGTCACCGCCATCGATTTGAGCGCTGGACCAGGCTGATAATGGTCCGGATTCGAACCCGTCAGCGAAGATCAAATCTGGGATGGCAGACGGGGTGGGAGTAGGTGTCCGGGTTTGGGTAGCCGTGGCAGTGGGGCTTGATGTGTTGGTCAGTGTCAGGGTTGGTGTAGACGTCGGAGTTGAGGTGAAGGTATTCGTGGCCGTCGGAACATTCGTTGCCGTTGCGGTTGCCGTTGAGGTCGCTGAGCTGGTAGGCATCAGTGTAAATGTACCGGTCGGAGTTCCAGCGGGAGTGTTTGTGGCTGTCGAGGTGCTTGTGGGTGTTAGCGTTGCTGGGCTGCTGTTCGTAAGGGTATAAGAATCCACCAAGACCCCTGCCCGCGAGAAGAATTGGAAGGTCAGTTGATTGGAATTGCCATCGACCAACATCGCACCCCAATCGCTGTTGTACCGTACCTGGCTTTCAGGGAGTTGCGTGGGGAAATTGTAAATTGACGCCCCGCCAAGTCCATTAACAAAATATGGCAATCCATTAACGATCAATCGCTCATACGTATGATCATGACCTGAAAAAACTGCATCTGCACCCCATTCCTTGAACGGCCAGCGCATAAATGTAGAGGAACCATGCGCCCCTGAAGAATACGGTGCGTGGTGGAAAACCACAATTTGCCAGGGAGTCGTGGAAGCGGCCATACGGCTCTGCAGCCATTGCCCCTGTGTCGAATTGCTGGAGGTTCCATCCAGCTCGCGCGGATCGCTGTTCAGAATAAAAAAGTGCAGCGGTCCTTGGACGAAATCGTAATAACGTTCATTCCCAGGTAAAGCGAAATAATCAATGGAGGGTTGTCCCAAACCGGTATCCATATCGTGGTTCCCGAGTGCTGGGAAGAAGCGATTGGTGGTTGCGCCGGCGCCATAAATCCCCGTATAGGGATAAATGTATGCGTGATAATCCTTTCCGACGTTCACATCGATCGTGTCAGCACCACCCAATGGATAATTATTGTCCCCGACCGTTACAATAAAATCAGGATTCCAACTATTTACCAATGCCGCTACATCGGCTTCGGCCTGGTCGTGTGTTCCAAAATCTCCAATGACGGCAAAACGAGAGGTCCCAAGGGGTAATGGTGTGGCAGAGGGTCCCGGTGTAAAAGTGTTGGTGGGAGGAATGGTTCGGGTAGGCGTGCTGGTAATTGTGGGTGTAGTGGATGGTGTAATGGTCCCTGGAGTAGACGTCGGATCGTTGGATACAATGATTTCCAACTGCGGCGGGTTGGCACCTTCTTTTGAAGAGTAATCGGCACCGTTGGTGGACGTGGAAGTAACTCTGAAGGTGTAAAACCCATCACTGGTGATGAACGAAGTTAAATCCAGGGAGTACCAGTTACCGACTGCGACTGTCCCGAGCGAAGCAACCATAGTCGCATCGGAGGCTGGCGCGTTGTTCCAATTGACGGTTTCCTCGGTCCAGGATTGATCTAAAACCCGGTAAAAATCTCCGCCCTTGCTGGATTCGTTGATGTTATAAAGCCGCAAAGTAGCCTTTGTGACTTGACGCCCTCCAAGGCCATCCACCTGGAATTTTATTAGGAAATGTTGGATGGGTGAATTGTCCACGTTGATGGTGGCGGCTGAGCCATAATTGTTGCTCGGATAGGCGTTGTATATCGATGCATCGTCAAGCGGGGCAAAGGTAAATGTATCTCCAGGCCGTGGGGTGGAGGTTGGTGTGATCGTCGGCGTGTTGGCAGCGGTCGGCTCGTTGAGGTAATTGCTCTCAACCCATCCCAGGTCAGGCGCTGCCCCGAAATAAGTGCCTGGCGGATAATCCAGAACCGGGCTGCCCTGGAAATCGTAATGCGTTGTGCCAGCATTAATGGCTGGGCTGCCGTATTGTAGATAGAAATCCGGATCCAGCAAAGGATTACCAAACAAGGTCTTATTCAGATCTACATTGCTGCCAGAAAAATCACTAGTATTATTCCAAAAAAGGTTATAGGCGATCGCTGAGTTTCCATCGATGTTTTTAAGCCCTAATGTTGTTGATCCAGCGAAGATATTATTGACTGCCACAAGATTATCGCCGCCGGTAACTGCATACTTATTTCCAACAAAGGTATTGTTAAATAGATTAATCCGCTCCAGTAGACTGGCTGCGCGATAATCCTCGCCGCTTTGGGCATTGTCCATCAGGCCGACACCAACCCTTGCATTATCCTTGATCAGGTTATGCTCGATGTTGATGACCCGGTTGGTTGTGGTCGGGTAACCGATTAGTTGAATGCCGTTTTGACCATTCCCAGTTATTTGATTATTCCGAATGGTGAAATTGAGCATCGGACCGGTATAATCCTGGAAACGGATTTCGATCCCGTCTTCATGGTTATTGCGAATGATATTGTATTCAACCAACCCCTCCGAAAACATATCAAAATCGATTCCGTCATCGATGCTGTTCTCGAAAATATTTCCCCGAACGACACCTCCGCTATTGGTGAAATCGATGCCATCATCGTTCCCTATAAAGTGATTGTCAAAAATATTCAGTTTTACAGAAGCTCGAATACCATCCAAGCCGTTATGGATAGAAAGACCTTGAATGGTAGTTTCTGGACCCGAGGTGCTATCGACCTGAATAACAGGCCCTAACAACTGCCCGTCGATGATTGTAGAGTCGATGTATTGGCGGTCGCCTGTGGTGTAATACAGGGAGGTAAGTGTGATGGTCTTGCCTGCAATCAACAGGTTTTCGTTGTATGTGCCCGGGGAGACGATGACAACATCCCCAGATACGGCTGCATTAATGGCCCCCTGGATGGTGGGATAATTTCCTGGAACCTGGATATTTCCGGCATGTACCGGGCCTGAGAATACCCCTAGACTGGTAATAATGACCAGTACTATTAGTGTCGTACTAAAAATGCGGTTTTTACCGTTAACCTTGAATTTCATTTTAACCCCCCTGACCACCGTTAACCAATGTCCAAAAACACCCTATTTAATTTTTATCGGGTTTAAATCCTTTGAACGTAGGAATTAATCGTAATTATACAAGATTTGTGCGAGATGTAATACTGGTTTCTCAATAATAATATCGCAACTTTGCTCAGGATTCCTCGTTATGTAAAGACCATGATACCGTATAATGATGTAGAATCATTGTCCACTACTTTAGTCATTGATACCCAGCCTTCACGCTTGTGAGGGCAGCCGTGACCCGCCGGCAGACCATCTGGTTGACTGCTTTGTCAGTCCTGCTGGTGGTTGAGGCCTGGCGTTTTACCTCGGCTGCAATAGCATCTCAACCTGGATGGCGGACGCCGGTATCGATGCCAATCTCCCTGGGGGTGGCAAGTATGGGGTTAATTATATTCGGCTGGCATGCTGCGGTTTCAGGTCCATTTGCTCTGGCAGGTGCGGGGATGCTGGTGAAAATCTCCCGCGGGCAGGGTTGGCGCTTCACTCGGCGGCTAAGCTACGGTTTAATTTTGGGAGGCGGAGCACTGACGTTGAGGTTATCCATGCTCTCTGCGTCTGGTTTGGTTCTTTCCGCCAATTCCAACCAACTTCACATGATATACCCCAGGGAAGATGGTCTCATAGAAATCGCCCAGATTGTTTTGGGATGATTGGGTCTGTAATCGTAAAAGATAGTGAGGAAAATATGCGTTCGAGTCGTTTGTTTTGGGGCGTAATACTGGTGGTGCTTGGAGGGCTCTTGCTGCTACGGAGTCTGGGGATCATCACCTGGAATGTCTGGCTGTTTTTTTGGCCAGCGATTCTGATTTTGGCTGGAGTGTGGATGCTGCTCGGTCCAGCAGTCAACAAAGGAAAGCAGGAAGTGGTCAACCTGGATATCCCGCTGGAATTGATCCAGGAAGCGGTGATTGACGTTAACCACGGTGCCGGTACGCTGGACATCAGCGGCGGGGCTGGTCCGGCTCAGTTGATGACGGGCGTCTTCGCCGGCGGGGTTGAATCACGTATGGAGAAGATTGGCCACGGCGGCAGCCTGACGCTGAATCCCCCCACGAATGTGGTGTGGGGTTTTCCCGGCGGCTTTGGCGGAGAAGGATTCCGTTGGAATTTTCGCCTGACGGATGCGATTCCGCTGGACGTGCGTCTGCACACCGGAGCGGGAGAAGCCCGGGTTGACCTGGTTGCGCTGCGTGTGCGCAAGCTGACTCTGGAAACTGGGGCCAGTTCGACGATTATCACTCTGCCAGCCAATGCCGGCTTTACCGCTGTGGATGTCCACGCCGGGGCAGCATCGGTAGTACTGCGAGTGCCGCAGGACGTGGCAGGCCGGATTACGATGAAGAGCGGGCTGGTTGGGACTAAAATCGACAATGTCCGCTTCCCGTTCAACGGAACTACCTATGAAACTGCAGGGTACGACAGCGCTGCAAACCGGGTAGAAATTCTGGTTGAAGCCGGCGTTGGTTCGATCGAAATCATAAGCGCGTAAAACCATAGAGAGGAAGAAGAAATGAACCCTACGCGATGGCGTATTTTAGTCGGAGGACTGCTCATTCTGGCAGGTGTAATTGCACTGGTCAATACCATTACCGGGATTGACCTGGGCGGTTTTGTCTGGGCAGTACTGTTTATCTTAGGCGGACTGGCTTTTATTTACGTGATGGCGTCCGACCGCAGCAATTGGTGGGCAGCTATTCCCGGTTTTACCCTGCTTGGCATCGGCGCGCTGATTGGGCTTGAAGAGATCGCACCTCAAGCTTCCGACCAGATCGGTGGTGCGCTGGTTCTTGCGGGTATCGGCGTCAGTTTCCTGGTGGTTTATTTTCTAAATCGCAACTTTTGGTGGGCGATCATTCCCATGGGCGTCATGTTCTCACTGGTGGCGCTCATCCTGTTGGAACCGTACATGTCTAAATCGGTGGTTATCTTTTTCCTTGGGCTGGCGGCTACCTTCGGTGTTCTGGCATTATTGCCGATCAACAACGGTAAACGGACCAACTGGCCGCTATTCCCTGCTGGCGGATTGCTCCTGGTGGCGCTGATCGTGGGAATAGGCGCGAACGATTGGGCAGGTTATATCATGCCAGTGGTTGTGATCGGAATAGGCCTGTTTTTGGTGCTGCGGGCGATACGGTCCAAAGCTTAAAGCAGAAAGAGGCTCAACATGGAAAAGAATCGCAGACATAGTATATTTTGGGCGCTCATTTTAATTATCGCTGGGGCAGTGCTTTTACTGAACACCATGGGCATTCTGCCCGGCAATGTCATCGACCTGATGCTCAAACTATGGCCTTTGCTGTTCATTATTGGCGGCCTGGACAATATCGTCCAGGGACGCGGGTGGGTCTGGGCAGTCATCTCATTAGGTCTTGGCACCGTTTTCCTGCTGGCAAATTTCGGCTATCTGGCGTGGGACTCCTGGAGTCTGCTGCTGCGCATGTGGCCGTTGATCCTGGTGGCGCTTGGGCTTGACTTGATCTTTGAGGGGCGTTCAGCGAGGGCAAACATCATCGGGGTGCTAATAGCGCTGGTTATCATGGCTGGAGTAGCCTGGTTCGCGATTGCCAATTCACCTGGAGCCATGCTTGGAACCTTTTCGATTACCCAGCCGTTGGAGGGCGCGACCAGTGCCAATGTGCGCATCTCGGACCCGGTGGGGCGCATGGAACTGACCAGCGGCGCCAGCGGCGATTTGCTGCTGGAGGGGATTGCAGAGGTTCCCAGCAAGGTCAGCCTGGCGCAGGACTATGATGTTCAGTCAAAACACGGCAGTCTCAACCTTTCGACTAGCGGGGAGGGCTGGGAAACCTGGTCCGGCGGGTTGGCTGAGCCGCTCTGGGCGCTGGAGTTGACCAACGATATTCCGCTTAACCTTCGCGCTGAGACTGCTGCCGGCAGCCTTGCGTTAGATTTGACGGGCCTGGATGTGGAAGAATTAAATGCCACGGTTGCGGTCGGTTGGCTGGAAATCACGCTTGACCCGCAGGACGAATTGCAGGGCAAGCTTTCGAATCCTGTCGGAAGGATTACCATCTATATTCCGGAAGGGGCGCTGGTAGAGATCAGATTGGATACAGCTATTTCCACCCATAACGTGCCTACTGGTTTTGTAAAACTTGGAAAAGTGATCTATTCACCCAACGCGACCGCATCCAACGCCAAAATTCGGCTGTCCGTGGAGCAGCCGGTTGGACTGGTCTCTCTGGTCGTGGTGAAATAAAGCCGATTTCTACTTGCTGTAAAGTTCTCGAAATCCACGGGAACAAATGGTCCACCTATTCCGTCTCAGGCGTATAATCAAAAATTATGCCTCGAGCATAGGAGGAAGAATGAAAAACAAACTTTTCGTCGTTTTAGCAGGATTAATGATTGTAGGCCTTTTGGCAGCTTGCCAGGGAGGAGCAGCCGTGAGTGGTAATGGTGGTTATAACCAGATTCCCATGATCAGTGTCTCCGGTACAGGCAAAGTCTATCTGGCGCCGGACATCGCCAATGTTTACATCGGCGTCCGCAGCCAGGCAGACAACGTTGGAACCGCATTGAGCCAGAATAATTCACAGGCAACCGCCATCGCTACAACCTTGAAGGATAAAGGTGTTGCTGCTGAGGATATTCAAACCACGGCTTTCAATGTGTACCCGCAGCAAAACTACAGCCCCGAGGGTACCCCGATGGAGACCGTGTATGTGGTCGAAAACACGGTTTACATCAAGGTCCGCGACCTGAATAACCTTGGCACGCTGCTTGACGCAGTTGTTCGGGCCGGCGCCAACACGATCAATGGCATTAGCTTCGATGTCGAAGACCATGTTGCGGCTGAAAAAGAAGCCCGACGCCTGGCGATCGAAGATGCTAAAGCCAAAGCCGAAGAACTGGCAGGCCTGACGGGAGTCACCCTGGGCCAACTGTACTCGGTGAACGTTTACAGCTCCGGCGGCCCTCAGCCGGTGTATGAAGCCAAGGGCGGCAGCGCACTGGCCTCCACCACCCCGATTGCTGCTGGACAAATGGTTATCCAGATGGAAGCCAGCCTGTCGTACGCGATCAAATAACCCGGAAACCCGGGTCAATAATAACGAGACCGGACGGTCGTGCCCGGTCTCGTTTTGTTTTAAAATTTAGAACTAATAAGGGATCAGGCTGATCTGCGACAGCTTCGTCAGGCGGTGGGTAGCAATAATCCGGCGGCTGGTGCCGGTCAGGCCGCGCATGATGACCGACTCGGTGGTTGCGCCGTCCGCGAAGTAATCCACGCCGGCCAGAAATTCACCGTCGGTGATGCCGGTGGCGGCAAAAAATACATCTTCGGACGATACCAGGTCATCCAGCGTCAACACTTTGTTGAAATCAAAGCCCAGCTCGATTCCAAGCCGCCGTTCCTCTTCATTGCGCGCATAAAGTTTTCCCTGGATGGTGCCGCCCATGCAGCGCATGGCACAAGCCGCTATTACGCCTTCGGGGGTGCCGCCAATTCCCAGTAGCAGGTCGATCTTCGAATTGGTCATGGCGGTCATCAGCGCGCCTGCAACATCGCCATCCGGGATGAGTGTAATGCGGGCGCCGACTTCACGAACACGGGCAATTAATTCGGCATGGCGCGGCCGGTCGAGGATCACCACCAGCAAATCATCGACATCCTGGCCGGTAGCTTGGGCAACCTTTTTGAGGTTGTCTTCCACCGGCGCTTCGATGTCGATCACGTCTTTGGCTTCAGGTCCGACCGCAATTTTATCCATATACACGATAGGCCCGGGATTGAACATGGTACCGCGAGGCGCAAGCGCGACAGTGGCAATCGCATTGGGCAGGCCGAAGGCGGTTGGCCGCGTGCCGTCAATCGGATCGACGGCGATGTCGACCAGCGGAGGTTCACCGGTGCCCAGGTGTTCACCGTTGAACAGCATGGGCGCCTTGTCCTTTTCACCTTCCCCGATAACGATGACTCCATCCATTTGCACCGTGTTCAGGATCAGACGCATGGCATCCACAGCAGCTTTGTCGGCGTTATATTTATCACCACGCCCAACGAATCGCCCGGCGGCCAGTGCAGCAGCCTCTGTTACACGGACAAGTTCAAGAGCCAGGTTGCGGGTTGGCTGGCTTTCGATCATATCCATACCTCCTTGTGGTCAACTTCTAAAATGGGATTCAAACAGCTGGCAGGGGGGACCAACTGGATTACCATAACCAGGTAATCAGGTAATAACTGATGACTGCTCCCCAGATCCACGAATCCATGCGGTCCATCATGCCACCGTGGGCTTGAAATATTTTTCCGGAATCCTTGACGTTGAACTGGCGTTTGAGCATGCTCTCACCCAGATCGCCTAACGGGGAGAGCAATCCCAAAACCAGCCCAATAATGAGACCCTGCTGCCAGCCGACAGCTGACGCGCGCAAGCCCCAGATCAGCGCAAGTAAAACTCCGCTCAGAGTGGTGGTTACGATGCCGCCAATCAACCCTTCGACAGTTTTATTTGGGCTGATGTGCGGAGCAAGCTTGTGTTTTCCGAAATGGCGGCCGACAAAATATGCCCCGCTATCACCAATCGCTATTGCCGGGATCGCCAGCAGCGTCCACCACGTGCCGTCCGGCAAATTCCGCAGCGAGATAAAATAGCTGCCGAGCCAGCCAATATACATCAACCCGGCGGTGGTAATCGCAAAATCAGTAGCCGGAGTCTGACAGCGCTTGCCGCATTGGATGGTGTGATAGGTCATGGCTGCCAGAACCAGTCCAGCCAGGACGGCGTCGCTGTGTTCGAAGCCCCAGAAATAGCGCGCGAGCGTAATCAGAATCACGCCGGGAACGAGCAGCCAAAGCGCCGGGGAAAACCCACCAAGCTTAAAGAGACGGCCAAATTCCCAGGCCGCCAGGCCAAGCATAAACAGGATCAGTGCGAGGAAAAAATAACCGCCAAGCACCACACAGGTGACGGCGATTGGGATCAGGACAATGGCAACTTTAAGCCGGCTTGCCAGCATCCGATTCAGTCCTTTTCACAGGCATCGGGCAATTTTCCAAAACGGCGGTCGCGCTGACTGTAGGCCTCCAGCGCTTTGTGCAATTCCTCGCGGTTGAAATCGGGCCAAAACGTGGGGGTGATGTACCACTCTGAATACGCCGACTGCCAGATAAGGAAGTTACTGATACGCATTTCGCCGGAGGTGCGTATGATCAAATCCGGGTCTGGGATGCCAGTGGTAAACATGTAGCTGCTCACCAAATTTTCGTCAATTTCCTCAGGCTTGATGCCGTCAGCGATTAAATTCTGGATGGCGCAAATGATCTCGTCGCGGCCGCCGTAATTCCAGGCGATACACAGCACCAATTTCTTGTTATTTTTTGTGCGTTCCACCGCATGGAGGACTTTTTCCCGCAGTCGCGGATTGAGGCGGTCAAGGCGGCCAATATGGCGCAGGCAAACACCTTCCGCGTGCAATTCGTCCAGCTCGCGGTCGATGACATCTTCCAGGATCATCAACAAACCTTCCACCTCATCCCTGGGGCGTCCCCAATTTTCAGTGGAAAAGGCGTAAATGGTAAGAAATTGAACTTTAAAATCGACGCAGGCGCGAATCACGCGACGCAGATTTTCCGTTCCCGCCCGGTGACCCGCCATGCGAGGCAGCCCTCTGGAAACAGCCCAACGGCCATTACCATCCATAACAATAGCGATATGGCCTGGGACCTTTTGAATGGGTTCGAGCGGTTGAGCGGAAGACTCGGGGATCATAAAAAGGAAATTAGACTTCCATGATTTCTTTTTCTTTTTTCTCGCCGATACCTTCAATATCGCTGACCATGTGGTCGGTCAGTTTTTGCAGCTCTTCTTCGGCTTTCTTGAGATCGTCTTCTGAGATGAGTTTCTCTTTTTCAAACTCGCGCAATTCTTTGATAATGTCGCGGCGAATGTTACGGGTTGCTACTTTGGCTTCTTCCAGACGGTGGTTGACGACTTTTACCAGCTCGCGGCGGCGTTCTTCCGTCAGCGGAGGCAGATTCAAGCGGATGGTTTTGCCGTCGTTATTGGGGGTCAGGCCAAGGTTGGAGACAATGATGCCGCGTTCGATCGCTTTCAGGGTGGTGGGGTCGAACGGCTTGACGAGCAGCGTACGCGGATCAGGAACACTGATGGAGGCTAACTGCATGAGGGGGGTGGGGGCGCCGTAATACTCAACCGGGAGTTTTTCGACCAGACCAGGAGTTGCCCGTCCGGTTCGAATTCCACCCAAATCTTCTTCCAGACTTTGGATCGCGCCTTTCATCCGGTTTTCGGCGTCTTTTACAGTCTCTTTAATCATGGCAGCCTCCTTGATAATGACGGGCGGGGTGAAAATGGTGAATGCCTCCCGTTCCGGCGTGAAAGGTTTAGAACAAGGTTAAGGATACCGCAAAATTATAAAAAAAGCCACGATTTTACCGCCTGGGTACGCTACAGCGCTTCAAGTGAAAAACGCACGAATTAGAGATTGATTATTGACAAATTGAAATTATGTTCTATAATATGGACATAGAACAATATTTCTGATATGACTCAATAGAACAAGGCGGCAGCAATGTTACAAATTCCGATTGTCCGATCAAATACTCAAAAAGCTTCACTCCACCCCACGCAGGATTGGAAGCTGAATCGGCGGGTCACCGAGGACTCGTCCATCCAAGTTGAACCTTATACCTTGAGCGATATTTTAAGGCGCCTTCCACCATTGCCTAAACGCACGGGTTTGCTGGGGGCCAGCGCCAACGGATTGCCGCTGCTGTTCAACCTGACTGATCCTCAGCCCGCCTCGCTGCTGGTGATGGCAGATCGCTTTGCCGGCAAGACCGCACTGCTGAAAACCCTGGTGAATTCTCTGGCGCGGCAAAACAAACCCGAGGATGTGCGCTTCGCTGTGATCACCGCCAAACCGGAAGAATGGGCACAGGAAGAAGCGCGTTATTCGCAACATTTTATGAAAATCACATCCAATATTGACAACGCGGCTGTCGATTTGATCTATCAACTTGGCGACCTGGTGGAGGGGCGGCAAAACGGCGGTCATGTTGGCACGTCGTATGTTCTACTCTTCGACGGCTTGGACGTCCTGCCGCATATGGATTTTGACCTGCGCGCAAATTTTGAGTGGCTGGTGCGTTACGGCGCTCGCCAACAAGTCTGGACGGCGGCAACTTTGGATCCAGCCTCCATGCTGGAACAGCGCTATTACGCCGACTTGTTCCGGACGCGCATCACCGGTGCGGTCAGCGACCCTCAGGCGGCAGCGCGTTTGCTGCCCCCGCGATTACAAAAACGATCCGCTGAAGGGGTCAACCGGCGGTTCACAGTTCGCATCCAGCAGAATTGGTTGCAATTTTACCTGCCCGAATCACTGGGTTGATTTTAGGAGGACACCATGGTTACCGGAATGTTATGGTTCGATAACGATCCCAAATCAGACCTGAACAGCAAAATCCTGCGGGCGGTTGATTTTTATCAAAAAAAGTACGGCATCAAACCCGACCTGTGTTTCGTGCACCCCACCATGGTCAAGACGGACCGGGACGGACGCAATGGAATTGAAATCCGCACCAACACCCGGGTATTGCCGCACCATTTCTGGATTGGCAAGACCGATTAGCCCGGTTTTACCTCTGAAGAGTCCGATTCTTCAGTTGGCTTTTCGACCTTTGGCTGGTTCTCGCCACCGTCAACCATCAGATCTTCCGGCATTATGCCAGGCTCAACGGGCGGTACATCGGCAACAATTTCAGCCAAATGGCCGAACAACCGGTGCAGACGGGCAAGCGGAGTTCTTGAAAAATTCAGCGCAAAGTGTGATGCGGCTTCGGTAAGACTGACCTCTTTTTGAAATTGATCACGCAGGTACCATAAATGCTCGATCACCCATAGGTAAAGGTCAGCCACAGTACGGCCGTGGAACTCCTTGAGGATTTTTTGTTCTTCGATTACTTTAGCTAACGGCAGGTAAACCTCATCGTACCAGCCAGCCACCGCCTCCGGATATGGGACTTCGTGCTGGACGCGTTCACCCATGAACCAACGGTGGACGCTGATGTGTTCCAATAGCTTATCGTACTGTCCGGGGATGGTCAGTTCAATCCTGGCGTCCGGTCGCACAGATTTCAGCAGCGTCTTATGGTAAAAATTCAGCCGTTCTTCTTCCCGGATAAGGGTATTGATATCCGTAGCGGCGGTGATGGGCACCTCGGTGATAATTTCTATGACATTGGCGTCAATAAACACCTGCCCTTTTTCACGGGCGACGGATACGCGGTGGTTACCGTCCTTGACAAAGTAAATTTCACCGATTTTATAAACTTCGATCGGTGGCAAATTCACCTCTTGGAGTTTGGCCATGTCGATACTGATCCAGCGCGAACGGGTGTGCCGCTGCCGGGGTATAAATGCACGGTCAAAGTCATTGTAACGCGCCACGCTGCCCACAATTTTATCTACCGGAATGACGTGCAATCCGGCATCATACTGCCCGTGGACTGGCAAAACCCGCCGGACCTCATCGAACGGCAGCAATTTGTTATTTTTCTGGGTAAGCCAACCCATGACACTGCGCCAGAACCCGCGCCGCAGCGCAGTTTCATACTCGCTGTGGGCAACTTGCTTCAAATAAGATGAATTGAATTCGTTCGGATCAGACATATTTTCTTACCTTCAGGCGAGAGACTTGTCCTTTTCAGGTTGGACCAACTCTTCCTGCAAAATTTCAGCATTTAATTCATGGTAACCGTAACAGTTGATCACGGTGGTCTTGCCAACCTGGGTTTGCCGCACGCTATCATTGCGGTAAACATGAATATGCCCGTGAAGATGATAACGCGGCTGAAAGACCTGGATCAACCAGCTGAAGGCTTTGATTCCCTGATGGGTCGGATCATCCATGTCGTGGATTTTCCAGGGGGGCGCGTGGCTGATGAAGATATCCAGGAAGCGTCCATAACGGATACGGTTGTAGAGCAGGGCGGGTACCATTTCAAACACCATTTGCCACATCTCGGACTGGGTATATTGATATGGACCTTTGTTATAACGGTTGCAGCCTTCAATTCCTGCCAGGAGCAAGCCGCTTTCGGTTCGCATTACCTTGCGGTGCAAATTAACCGCACCCCAGGGAGCGCGCCGCTCGCCGGCGGTTGTAATTTCGATCTCGTGGGCATGGTTTCCGCGGACGAAATACAGCGGGCGATCCAGCATACTGATCATGAACTCAAGGTAAAAGTACGGCAAATCGCCGCAGCTGACCAGCAGCTCTGCATCTTTGAAACGCTGCGAAATTTGTAAGTTGTAGATGTAGCCTAGTTCAATATCACTGACTGCCAGGATTTTCATGCATATCCGCGACTGGTCCGCTTTGACCCAAGGCAACTGCTACTGCCACCGCGTGGTTGCGTGAATGGCTAATGCTGACAGACCAGGTATCCAGTGCCAGTCGTTCTGCTATTTTAACCGCATTTCCATACAGATTGAGCACGGGTTCACCGTACCGGCCGTCGAGAATCTCGATATCCTGCCAGCGCACATAGCCGATGCCCGTGCCAAGCGCTTTGGAGACAGCCTCTTTGGCAGCGAAACGGCCTGCCAGGGCTTCATTATCCTCGCCGAGGATTTCTCGTTCAGCGGGAGTATAAACCCGCTGGATAAATCGTTTACGAATAGCCGGCGAGACCGAATCCAGCCGGTCAATTTCCAGAATATCAACACCTGTTCGTAAAATCATCATACCTCTGTTGGTTGTGGCCCAGCTGAAATAGTGACAAATTGAGCCGGATTTAGATACCGCTGCGCGGTCTCCAGGATTTGCTCCGGTGTAATCTTTTCGATCATACTTGCGTAATTCAGTAAATAATCCAGACCGAGTTGGTAACGCTCGATATTCAAAATTGCCCTGGATACCCCGGCATTCGATTCTAATGAAAGCGGCAATCCACCAATATAGCTGGACTGACTGTCATCAAGCTCTTCTCTGCTCACGGGTTCACAGGTAAAACGGCTAACCTCCGCCATCATTAATTCAATCACCCGATCTAGGTTTTCCGGAGCGACACCCGCTGCGAACTCCCAGGATCCAGCAGCTCTCGAGCCGTTCAGATTGGTGGATGCAGAGTAGGCCAGCCCGGATTTTTCACGCACGATGTCGCCAATTCGCCCCATCATACCAAATTGCCCCAGAATATTATTGCCAAGCGATGCTGACTGGTAGTCGGCATCCGTGCGTTTTGGTCCGAGGGAGCCGAGCACCAGATCGATCTGGGTCTTGCCGGGGATGAAAAGATGCCGGCGCACCGGTGCTGACAACGGATGGACTTCCGGAAGGACCGGCTCAACCGGCTGGTCAGGGTTGGTCCAGCTGCCAAGGGCTTCTGCAACCTGATCGACCACCTGCTGCGGGGTCACAGCGCCTGCCACAGAAAAAACCAAACCTCGCGGGCCATAATGCCGCTGGTGAAAAGCAGTCAGGTCTTCGCGGCGAATTGCAGCGACCGTTTCGGTGTAACCCTCTTCAGGCAGCGCATAGGGGTGACCGGCAAAGAGGATTTCATCGAAGGTAAGCGATGCCATCTCGGCAGTGTCCTGCGCGCGGATGGCAAAGCTGGTCATGGCCTGTGAACGCAGCCTTTCGACCTGTTCGGCCGGGAAAACGGGCTGAAGCAGACATTCTGCCAGCAACTTCAGCATCATGGGTAAATCTTCAGCCAGGCTGCGACCGCCAAACCCGACCGTATGGGTACTGGCGCTAAATCCCAACGAAGCGCCAGCGGTTTCCAGGTCATCATAAATTTCCTGAAAGCTGCGGTAGGCGGTGCCTCGCATCAACGCGGCTGCGGTAAAGGCAGCCAGGCCCAATTTTTCGCGCGGATCGAAAACGCTGCCAGCTGGCAGGTAGCCGCTGAACGCTACGGATGGGCTGGTCTGGTTAGTCCGCGTCAGAATTGTGATGCCATTAGGCAGAACCGTACGAAAAATGTCTTCAGGACCGGGTAGCGAGTGGCGCGCTAGGCTTTGGCGCAAGCTCATGGCACCCCCTCCTGCGGCCCCTCGGGGAGATACATTCCAACCACCCGCCGCTGCGGCTGAAGATAGATGCGGGCTACCCGCTGCACGTCCGCCGGGGTCACCTGCGCCAGGCTTTCGATATAACCAGTGAACCAGCTGTACCTGGAAAACATCTCGGCATATCCCAGCCAAAATGCCTGGTTGGTGATGTTTTCACTGCCGTAGGCAAACATCGCCCGCGCCTGTTTGGCTGCCCTGGCGATCTCGGCTTCAGGTATGAGTTCATCCTGCAACCGTGAAATTTGAACATCTATCGCTGCCAGAACCTGGGCCGGTGTGCGTTCCGGCCGCAGGGTAGCTGCAATTTCGTAGAGGAAGGGATCGATGGTTGCCTGCAAACCGGCGCGTACACTGACCGCCAATTCGGTTTCCACCAGGGCTTTGTACAGCCGAGAAGTTTTGTTGGTGGTGCCGCCGCCGCCAAACATGTTCAAACTGGTTGGACCGCCCAGCAAGGAATCGAGGATGGTGAAAGGGAAGAAATCGGGTTCCCTGGCAGTTGGAGCGCGGTAGGCCAGTTGCAGGTAGGTGGTACTTCCAGGGCCGGTTACCTCGACATTTCGTTCAGCAGTCAACGGCGGCTCGGGCGGGACTCGGTCGGTTAACATTGGGCCGGCAGGGATGTCGGTATACCGGCCTGCGATCCGTGCGAACATCTCGTCGGCGTCAAAATCGCCTGCGACAGCGATAACGGCATTTGCAGGCTGGTAAAAGCGCTGATAATGGGCAAATAAGTGGCTGCGTTGGATTTGTTTCAGATCCTCCCGCGAGCCGATGACCTCGTTGCGGTAGGGATGAATGTCGAAAGCAGTTTTTTGAACCGCTTCACCCAGGCGGAAGCGCGGTTCGTTCTGGTTGCCTTCTAATTCAGCCAAAATAACATTCCGTTCGGACTCAACATCCGCCGGGTCGAAAAGGCTGCCCGTCATTCGGTCGCATTCCAGATCCAACGCCAAATCGATCTGGCTGGCGGGCAATGTCTCGTAGAAGGTGGTCCAGTCCAGGTAGGTAAACGCATTCCAGACGCCGCCGGTGCGGGAAATGGCCTTGTCCAGCTGGCTGGCAGGAAACCGCGGCGTCCCCTTGAACTGCAAGTGTTCCACCCAGTGTGAAATGCCGGTGGATCCAGCGACCTCATTACGCGAACCAACCCGGTACCAGACCCAATGGCTGATAATCGGAGCCGTGTGAATTTCCTTGAGATAAATGGCCAGGCCGTTTGGCAGCAGTTTGAGACACGGTTCGGACGTCATTGGTTCTCCTGGTAGTCGCTTTGCAGCTGGCAGGCGTGCAGCCAACGAAAACCCTTGACAACCACTATAGCATAACTCGGATAAACATAGGTTGAAAACACGGTATAATATTGTTCCTGGCAGGACAATAAAATAATCCACATTAATGAGAAGAGACATGGATGGATCATTGAACCAAACCGTTGCAGTCGTAGGCGCCGGTCCCGCCGGCCTGTTTGCAGCAAAGGAACTGGCAACCCAGGGCATAAAAGTAGCATTGGTTAATCGCGATATCAAGCCCGGGGGACTGGCAGAATACGGGATTTATCCCACCAAGTTGAAAATGAAAAATGGACTGCGTGCACAGTTCCGGCAGGTTCTCGCCCATCCCAACATCCAATATTACGGCAATGTCACGATTGGCAACAATGCCGATCTTTCGTTGGCTGAACTGCAAAGTATGGGTTTCAGCGCGATATTGGTGACCGCAGGGGCCCAGGGAACCAAATGGCTCGGTTTACCCGGTGAAGATTTGTCCGGGGTTTACCACGCCAAAGAGGTGGTTTACCACTACAACAAGCTGCCTCCTTTCAGCCAGCACCACCTGGCCATCGGCAAGAAAGTGGCGGTGATTGGGGTTGGCAACGTTATGCTGGACATCGCCCATTATCTGATTGCCGACCGAAACATCGATGAAGTCATTGGAGTTGGCCGACGCGGCCCGCAGGAAATTAAATTTGATCGCAAGGAACTGGATTATGTGATTGGCAACCTGGATGTTCGGGCGATTGAATACGAAATCAACCGGGTGGCGCATATTATGACCTCCCTCGGCCAGAATCCTGTGGCGGCCAAGGCTTTTTATCATGAGGCCAAGCAAAAAGCGACCGCACCTATTGGTCATGCGACTTTCAGCCTGCGGTTTTTATCCTCGCCGACCCGCATGCTGGATAACGGCAGCGGTGCTGTCGGTGGGCTGGAAGTGGAAGAAAACACGCTGGTCGCCGCGGGAGATGATACCAAGGCGCGCGGATTGGGTACTTATCACATATTGGACGTTGATACGGTGATATTTGCCATTGGTGATAAAGTCGATGAAAATCTGGGCTTGCCGGTACATGCTTCGGCCTTTGACAAAAACCCAAATCCGAAGTATCCGGTGGACGGCGACTCCTTTGAAGCTTACTCTAAGGATGACGGCAGACCCGTTGAAGGCGTGTTTGTAGCGGGATGGTCGCGCAATGCCAGCAACGGACTGGTCGGCCTGGCGCGCAAAGACGGGGTCAACGGCTCGAAGGCTGTGATGCAATATTTACGCGCCCACCCTTTGAATACCAGCGACGCAATCGGCAAATTGAAACAAGCTGTCCAGGCACTATCCCATCCGGTGGTTAGCAAGGATGCCCTGGCTGCCCTGGAAAATGCCGAACAGGATCGTGCGCGGCTTCTCGGGGTGGAAGAATTTAAATTCAGTTCGAATGCAGAAATGTTGGAAGCCATGGGCTTGATGGGGGTTACGCCGTAAGGTGAATGATGGTCAAGGAATGTTTCGGGAAGTTCGACAGTAAGGATTGGCCGGGCACCGCCGGAATGGTTCCATTGGTTCGGA
Source organism: uncultured Anaerolineaceae bacterium (assembly GCA_937863605.1). Classification (GTDB taxonomy): domain Bacteria; phylum Chloroflexota; class Anaerolineae; order Anaerolineales; family Anaerolineaceae; genus Bellilinea. Next base: position 3,724 of record CALMGN010000285.1, on the reverse strand, counting down.
GATACAAGGAAAGGGCTGAATCCCCTTTCCTTTTGTATTAAAAAATACTTTACGCGCAGCGCCTTTCAAAGACAGCTGCCAGGATGAAGAAGCTGGAACAGGTCATTATTTCTAGAAATAATGAGCCGTCCAGAACAAACAATGGAGGTGGAAAAGCATGGAATTGTCCAACGACACCCAATTGGAAATGTACTGGATGATGCTGCTTTCCCGGCGTTTGGATGAACGCGCCTGGATGCTGCACCGCCAGGGAAAAATCGCTTTCCATATCTCAGGCATTGGGCAGGAAGCCGCCCAGGTAGGAGCGGCTTTTGCACTGCGACGCGGCGAGGACTGGGTTACGCCTTATTACCGTGATCTGGCATTAATGATTTGCCTGGGATACACCCCGCGCGACTTCTTACTGGCGCTGACCGGCAAGCAAGGTGAGCCCACTTCAGGCGCGCGCCAAATGCCCAGTCACTGGAGCATGCGCAAAGCCAATGCCGTCAGTCATTCGGCGCCGGTTGCTACCCAGTGCTCGCATGCCGCTGGAATCGGGTTGGCGATCAAGATGCGGAAGGAAGACAAGGTGGTGCTGGCCACTTTGGGTGAAGGTTCCACCTCGCAGGGGGAGTGGTATGAAGCGGTTAACTGGGCAGCTATTCACCATTTACCGGTTATCTTTATGGTAGAAAACAACCAGTACGCCATTTCGGTGCCGGCTGATAAACAAATGGCGGTTGCCAGTTCGGCAGATAAAGCCTGCGGCATGGGACTGCGCGGAATTTCAGTTGATGGGACCGACGTTTACTCGGTTTACCGCACAGTCGCCGAGGCAGTCGCTGATGCACGGGCAGGTAAAGGGCCAACCCTGGTCGAGGCCCGCGCTTACCGATTGACCCCGCATTCCTCCGATGATGACGACCGCACTTACCGCTCCAGGGAAGAGGTCGATGAGCACAAGAAAAAAGATCCATTGATCGTTGGCCGCCGCATTCTGGAAGAGGCCGGGTTACTCGATCAAGCCAAGATCGACGAAATGGAAGCACGCGTAAAAGAAATGGTCGACGACGCGGTAAAGTTTGCCGAGCAGGCGCCATATCCGGATGTTGCCGATGCAATGTTCCCGGTGTACGCCGAGGAGGTGCGCCGTGGCTGAAATCACCCTGATCGATGCCATTCGCCAGGCGATGGATGAAGAGCTGGCGCGCGATGAAAATGTTTTCATTGTTGGAGAGGATGTTGGCAAGCGCGGCGGCGTGTTCCGCGCCACGGTCGGGTTATTTGACAAATACGGGGAAGAACGGGTCATTGATTCACCGCTGGCTGAACTATCTATTGTGGGCGTCGGCATCGGCGCAGCCCTGTACGGCATGCGCCCGATTTGTGAAATTCAATTCGCCGATTTTATTTACCCGGCCTTCAACCAGATTGTCAGTGAAGCCGCCAAGATGTGCTATCGTTCCAACGGCGAGTGGACGGTGCCCATGGTCATCCGCGCCCCGTACGGCGGCGGTATTGGCGGCGGGCTGTACCATTCGCAATCGGTGGAGGCTTTTTTTGCCCACGTCCCCGGTTTGAAAGTTGTAGTCCCGTCCAACCCGTATGACGCCAAGGGATTGCTCAAAGCTGCGGTACGCGACCCCAACCCCGTAATTTATTTGGAGCCCAAAAAAGGCTACCGCTTAATTCGCGGAGAGGTGCCCGAGGGTGATTACACCGTACCGATCGGGCCGGCTAAGGTCACCCGCCAGGGCTCTGACCTGAGTGTGTACGCCTACGGCATGATGCATTATTACACGCTGCAGGCGGCTGACAAACTGGCAGGCGAGGGTGTTAACGTGGAAGTGGTTGACCTGCGCACCCTCTATCCAGTGGACAAGCAAACCGTGCTTGAGTCGGTGCGCAAGACCGGCAAAGCCCTGATTGTGCATGAAGACAACCTGACCGGCGGTTATGGCGGCGAGATCGCTGCCATCATTGCCGAGGAGGCCTTCACCGACCTGGACGCCCCGGTGCGCCGCCTGTGCGGTCCGGATGTGCCCGCGGTACCCTTCAGCCATCCGCTGCAGGATTGGTTCATGCCTAACCCGGACAAAATTGCCCAGGCTATGCGCGAACTGGCCGCCTACTAGCAGCCTGCGGGCTGCTCTTTGACAAGGAGTAAACCATGGCAACCAAGGTTATCATGCCGCAGTTAGGCGAATCGGTCGTTGAGGGGACGGTCACCAGCTGGCTGAAAAAAGAGGGTGAAACCATTGCAGAGTACGAGTCGCTGCTGGAGGTCAATACCGACAAGGTGGATACCGAAATCCCCAGCCCGGCTGGCGGCACAATTCTAAAGATCGTCGTGCCCGAAGGTCAAACAGTAGTCGCCGGGACGATTCTGGCGTGGATTGGGCAGCCTGGCGAGGCATTACCGGTTGAGCCTGCTGGCACCCTTCGACAAGCTCGCTCACAGAGCGCCCTGCGGGCGGGCGCGGCCCCTGCCCCGTTGGCCGAGCCTGCTGGCACTTCGACTAGCTCGCTCACAGAGCGCCCTGCGGGCGCAACCGCTCCTGTCGAAAGCCACGACCTTGGCTTTATCTCTCCAGTAGTTGCCCGACTGGCAAACGACAAAAAGGTGGACCTGAACCAGGTCAAAGGAACCGGTCAGGGTGGACGCATCACCAAGAAGGATGTACTCGAGTATCTGGCAGCCGGTGGAAAGGCTGAGCCAGCCGCCGCTGCTCCCTGGGAAACCCCGGGCGAGGGCGATTTGTTCCGTCCCACCGAACTGCAATTTTCCGCCGGAAAACCGCCTGCCGCCGGACCCACTGCCCTACGACAAACTCAGGGCACAGGACAGCCGGTGGCTGAGCCTGCCGAAGCCCGCCAAACTCAGGCAGCGAAGGCCGCTGGGCAGTTAATCCCCCACACGACCATGCGCAAACGCATCGCCGAGCATATGGTGTTGAGCAAACGCACCTCGCCGCATGTTACTACTGTGATGGAATCGGATTTCAAGCGGGTGGTAGCGCATTACGAGAAAAACAAAGAAGCCTTCGCGCGTGACGGGGTCAAATTGACCTATACCGCCTATTTCGCAACTGCTGCAGCCGCTGCGCTGCGTGCTTTCCCATTGGTCAACTCATCCTGGGCGGATGACGGCGTAGTCATCCACCCGCAGGTTAATTTATCCATTGCAGTATCGCTCGGCGAGGAAGGCTTGATTGTGCCGGTCATCTCCAACGCGGACAGGTTATCGCTGCTCGGTCTGGCGCGTGCCATCAATGACATCGCCTCCCGCGCGCGTGCCCACAAGTTAAATCCTGATGAAGTCCGCGGCGGCACCTTTTCGATCACCAACCACGGCACCAGCGGTTCGCTGTTTGCCACGCCGGTGATCAACCAGCCGCAGTGCGCCATTCTTGGCGTGGGTGCGGTCAAAAAGCGCGCTGTGGTTGTGGAAGGGGATGCCATCGCCGTGCGCCCCATGGTTTATCTTTCGCTGACCTTTGATCACCGCATCCTGGACGGCGCTTCGGCAGACGGCTTCCTGGCGAAAATTGTCGAGATCCTGGACAACTGGCCGGAGTAACGGTGATCGCATTTTACCCGGCACGGCTGGTTTAGGCTGTGTTGGCTGAGCCGGTGTAAAATTATGCAAGGATACATACTATTCTGTCCAGGCGAACCTGGGCAATAATGAAAATTGGAATGAGGAAAATATGGCTGAATATGATGTGGTCGTGATCGGTGC
>CALMGN010000284.1 GCA_937863605.1 uncultured Anaerolineaceae bacterium | reverse complement strand
TCTCTTTCTTCCAAATCGGGACGATTTCCTTCAGGCGGTCAATGCCGTAGCGGGCAGCGTCAAACACGCCCGTATCACGGTGAGCAGCTGTACAGGCGATCAAAACCGTGGGCGTTCGTGGCACCAGGTAGCCGATGCGCTGGATGATGGCAATGCCCTGAACAGTAGGCCAGCGCGTCCGAATTTCGTCAGCGACCTGGGCCATTTTGGCTTCAGCCATTGGCAGGTACGCCTCATACTCCAGGGCGACAGTCTCGTGCGCTTCGCCGCGGGACGTGATGCCGCGGACCATACCGGTGAATACCGCCGCCGCGCCGGTGACCGACAGGGTGATGCGATCAAGCAAATCATCCAGATCGAGCGCATCATGGGTGACTTTAAGTATAGTCGGCTGGTCGCTGCCGCCGCTGACCGGCGGGAAAATGGCCACTTCAGCGTCCTCCGGGACTACGTCCTCGTCAAATGCAAACTCATGGTTAACTGCCACCAGCGCAGTCGGCAGAACGGTTGCCAAGGCTGGGTTCTCGAGCAGGAGTTGCGTTTTGAGCTGCAGCACAGTAGCTCCCGTCGGAAGGTCAATTACCTTACGGGCTAATCCTGCGATTTCTTTCAGGTGAGCGAAAAATAGAACAGAAATTGTGGGCATCCAAGTTCCAATCAAACCATTATTCGTTAATCACATCACCGCTCTGCCCACCGCGTTTTTCCAGCAGGCGGATATTGGTGATGCGAGCGGTCTTTTCAACAGCTTTTACCATGTCATAGACCGTAAGCGCTGCCACGGTCACGGCAGTCAGAGCTTCCATCTCGATGCCCGTCTTACCGGTGGTCTTGAGTCGCGAGGTAATGATCACCCCGGGCAGCCGGTCATCCACCTCCAGCTCGACCACCACCTGATTAATCGGAATCGGATGGCACAGCGGGATCAATTCGGATGTTTTTTTTGCTCCCATGATTCCCGCCAGCTGGGCAACCGTTAATACATCCCCTTTTTTCATCAAGCCGGCTTTGATCAATTCCAGGGTTTCAGGTTTTAAGATCACTTCACCGCGAGCCACAGCCGCGCGCTCGGTCTCGGGTTTGGCGCCAATATCCACCATGTGGGCTTTGCCGCTTTCATCAATATGGGAGAGTTGAGGTTTAGGCATACCCAAATTATACCGTCTGGCGCGTAAATTCGCTTAAAACCAGGCATTTTCCCAGGGCGGTCATTCCAATGCTATAATAGCGGTCGTGAGTTTCCAAGTCGCTGGGCATCAAACGGAGGGATATCAGGTTGCTACGGCGGTCTACGAAGGACCGCTCGATTTGCTGCTTGAATTGATCGAACGCGCTGAACTGGATATCACCCGCCTGGCGCTGGCGCAGGTCACCGACCAGTACCTGGAATATCTGCGTGCTATGCAGGACCGCAATGCTGCTGAAGTCTCGGCATTTCTGGTGATTGCCGCACGGCTGCTGCAGATCAAATCCGCCGCACTCCTGCCGCGCCCGTCCATTGACCACAACGCCGCCGATGAGGAAGATCCAGCCGAAGCTCTAGCCAGGCAGTTAATCCTTTACAAACGCTTCAAGGAGTTGGCGGGCTATCTACAACAACGCGAAGCGGCCGGGTTACAGACCCACCTGCGGCTGGCGCCCCCGCCGAAAACTGCTATTCAGGTCAAGTTGGACTTAAATGGCATCACGCTGATTGATTTTATGGACGCTGCCCGCAGTGTTTTCTTCAACAAACTCGAGCTGACTTCGCTGGATAAAGTGGTCTCAATGCCGCGCGTCACCATCCGCGAGAAAATTCAGTCCATTCTGTCGCATTTACGCAACCTAAAAACAACCACCTTCCGCTCGATCCTGGGGAAAAGTACGCCGCGGGTGGAAATTATCGTCACATTTTTGGCGATGCTCGAACTGGTGAAACGCCATATCGTGGCAGCCGAGCAGAGCACTTTGTTTGGGGATATAGACTTAGCGCCGCTCACGGACATGAGCGGTTTCGATGAGTTGCCTTTTGAGTTTAACGAAGAAGACTCCCTCGAGGATGAGGAATAACCGGGGGTTTTACTCGCCCTCTTCGAGTTTGTCCACCATCTCAACCGGTAACCGGCCGCTCAGCCAGGCGATCATCATATTGATGTCGTACTCATGTTCACCGTCATCCGGGTACTGGGCGGTATAGGCATCGTCTAAAACTTCAAAGGTCTCGGCTTGAGGCCAGCGGGTCAGAAACCCGGGCAACATACTGCGGTCAGCGTCCAGCGGGAGCAGTTCCCAGCCGCGGGCTTTGAGCAGGGTATAGACCTTCTGCGCCAATTCCGGGTGCAATTCATACCAGGCACCCATAATCTGGCTGGAAAACTCGGCTGATTTTTCGAATGCCGAAACCGCTGCCCGGGCTTTCACCGGAGCGGGAGCCAGTGCGCTGTTGCGGAAGCCAGAGACGTTGACCAATTTTTTCACCAGCCGGCTGATGGCATTCCGGCGGGCTTCCGGCAGGTTGGTGATCTCGGTAAACGCCTGTTGGAGGATTTTCAGGCGGAATTCGGGCACTAAAAATTCGTTAACGGCATTAAAAGGGATAAATTGCGCTCGTTTTTCACTCATAGGCGCGATTATATCCCAGTTCTACCGATTTGCTCACCCTTCCGGAATGATGATCCAGCAGATGGAATAGATCAGAATACCAGGGATACCTCCCGGCATTAACATTAATAAGAATCCCAGGCGGAACCAGGCCGGGCTGATGCCAAAAAAATCACCCAGTCCCCCGCAAACCCCGGCGACCACCCGATTTATCCGCGAACGGCGCAAAATGTGATTAGCCATTAAAATGTTCCTTTCCCTACTATTTACGTCAAATCCTGCTCGGCGTTGCAAAAGGCGAAGCTTATTAACCTTGCCTAATTACAGGCATCCTCGTAGAATTTCAGCATGGCTGAAGACGTTACTCCCATCCGGCAGCAGTACCTCGAAATCAAGCGCCAATATCCTGACGCTATCGTTTTCTTCCGCCTGGGGGATTTTTATGAAACCTTTGACGAAGATGCTGAGATCACTTCGCGCGAGTTGGACATTGTACTCACCTCGCGCAACGTCGCCAAGGGCGTGCGCATTCCGATGGCAGGGATTCCCTATCATGCGGTTGAAAATTATCTGGGCCGCCTGATCGATAAAGGATTTCACGTCGCCATCTGCGAGCAGGTGGGGGCGCAGCCCGAACGCGGGTTATTTGCGCGCGAGGTGGTGCGGGTGGTCACGCCGGGGACAGTGATCGAACCGGCACTGCTCAAGGGCGGCCACAATAATTACCTGGCAGCCGTGTTGACTGCTGACAACCGCGCCGGGGTAGCGTACGCCGACATCACCACCGGCGAGTTCTACACCACCGAATTGGAAAGCAGCGACATCCTGACCACTGTGCGCTCGGAGTTGATGCGCTTGCAACCGGCTGAAATCCTCCACCCGGACACCATGGATCTGGCAAACGGCTGGTCGGGACATCTGACCAAACTGCCCGCCTGGCGCTTTGAACCCGGCCGAAGTCAGGAAATGCTGCTGCATCATTTTTCCGCCGGGTCGCTGGACGGGTTTGGGCTGCGCGGCAAGCCCCTGGCGGTCCGGGCGGCGGGCGCGATTCTGAACTACCTGCAGGAGAACCAGAAGGACGCCCTAAAGCTGTTAACCAGTCTGGCTACCTATACGCTGGATGACTTCATGGTGTTAGATGCTTCCACGCGACGCAACCTTGAACTGACGGAGACCATTCGCAGCGGTGAAACCGAAGGGTCGTTATTGAGTGTGCTCGACCATACCGTCACACCGATGGGTAAACGACTGGTTCGCCAGTGGGTCAGTAAACCGCTGCTCAATTTGGAAACGATCAACACCCGGCAAGAATGCGTCCGCCAACTGCTCGAAAACGGCCTGCAGCGCGCAGAACTGCGCAGCAAATTAAAGCCGCTGGCGGACCTGGAGCGCATTACTGCAAGGGTCATTCAGGGGAGCGTCGGACCGCGGGAACTGGTGTCTTTGCGAGCCACGCTCAAAGCGCTGCCGGACATCAAACAATCTTTGGCCGGTATTTCCGGGGCGCTAAGTGAGATTATTAACCAGGTCAACCCATGCGACCCCGAGCTGACCCTGCTGGAAAGCGCCATCAGTGACGATCCGCCCGCTACGCTGCAAAATGTCGGGATCATCCGCCCGGGTTTTTCTTCCGAGCTGGATCAGGTGACCTCCTCTTCGGAACATGCCCGCGAGTGGATTGCTAGATTGGAAGAGGTCGAACGCGAGCGCACCGGCATCAAAACCTTGCGGGTGGGTTACAACAAAGTCTTTGGTTATTACATCGAAATTTCGCGCGGCGCAGCCAGCCTGGCCCCGGCTGAGTACATCCGCAAGCAAACCCTGGTGAACGCCGAACGTTTTATCACTCCCGAAATGAAAGAATACGAGACGCTGGTGCTCAACGCTGAGGACCGCATCCGTGAAATTGAAGTCCGGCTGTTCAAGGAAGTTTGCCGGCAGTTGGCTTCATCCCACCGGCGGATGACAGGCACCGCCCAGGCATTGGCAGAGATGGACACCTACGCTTCGCTGGCGGAGACAGCCGCGAACGGGGGTTATATCCGACCAGAGCTGACCAATTCGACTGTGTTGGACATCCGCGACGGGCGTCATCCGGTGGTCGAGCGCGGACTGCGCGGCGAACGCTTTGTGCCAAACGACGCACTGTTCGAGGATGGCGAGGTCGTGCGCATCATTACCGGACCCAACATGAGCGGCAAATCCACCTTCCTGCGCCAGGCGGCTTTGATCGTGTTGATGGCCCAAATTGGCAGCTACGTGCCCGCCAGTTCAGCCGTTATTGGCCTGGTGGACCGCATTTTCACCCGCATCGGCGCTCAGGATGAGATCCATGCCGGCCAATCAACCTTCATGGTCGAGATGATCGAGACCTCCAACATTCTGCACCATGCCACTCCGCGCAGTCTGCTGATTTTGGATGAGATTGGGCGCGGCACCAGCACCTATGACGGGCTTTCGATTGCCTGGGCGGTGGTGGAATACATTCACAACCATCCCCGACTGCGAGCGCGCACGTTATTTGCCACCCACTTCCATGAATTGACCCAGTTGAGCGAGCTGCTGCCCGGCGTACGCAACTACAACGTCGCCGTTTCAGAATCCGAGGGCAAGGTGGTCTTCCTGCACAAGATCGTGCCAGGCGGTGCTGACCGCTCTTACGGCATCCATGTCGGTCAACTGGCTGGATTGCCGCAGCCGGTGGTTCAGCGCGCCAGCGAGATTTTACGCCAGTTGGAAGCCTCATCCGGCAAGGCGGTCAAGATCAATCCCAACTTGCCCGAGCAGCTGGCGTTTTTCCCCGAGACCAATCCGTTGTTGGATGAGCTAAAAGCCTTAGATATTAATACCGTCTCGCCAATCGACGCATTGAATCGACTTTATGAGTGGAAGCATAAATATCTCAAGGAGAAGGAATAATCTCAACTCATGTATTAATCTACTGCTTTATTGGAAGCAAATAGTCAGTAAACGCTGAACAATAAATCACATAACAATAGTGTTCTGAGACCTGAACACAATGCTTTTGTAGTATATTTATATCAATCCTAAGAAAACAATAGAATATTAAGGAGGGAAATCATGGCTGAAGAAAAGTTCAAACTTCCTGGATCATCGTATGAAGAGATATGCAAAATTATCAAAGCATTTGGTTACTTTGACAAACCATTCTCGTTAGATGAAGCTTCACAAGTTTGCAAAATGGATAAAGCCAATATTAGCAGAAACAATGGCTTTTTAGCTTCTGTTGGCATCATTGAAGGCGATCGTACAAAGTCCATGACTCCACGGGGTAAAGAATTAGCTAGAGCATTAGAATTCGAACGGGGTGATGAAATATTAAACTTTTGGAGGGAAGTTGTTATTTCAAATGAATTTCTCTCAAAAATGCTTGCTGCAGTTCGTATAAGAAAAGGTATGGATTTATCCACTCTTCAGAGTCACGTTGCCTACTCAGCCGGCCAACAGAAAACCAGAAACGTAATGACTGGTGCTAAAGCAATTATTGATATTCTTCTAAGTGCAGGCCTACTGAGGGAGAAAGATGGCCAACTTGTAGCTAACGAGAAGACTGATGAGCAAAAAAGGGTATCAACCAATGCAGAGCCAAGTAGTGATACTCAAGTTACCACCCTTCCAATTGCAACCTTACCAGTGCAGACAGTAGTTTTTTCCGATTCTGGAAAAGCAATCAACATCAACCTTAATATTGAAATCCGAATTGATGCAAAACCTAACGAGTTGGAAGGCCTGGGGTCAAAGCTGCGTAAAATCCTAGAAGATTTTTCCAGCCTTAATAACTCTGGTTCCACTACCAATGACAAAAGTTGAACTTGAGATATGGCACCTCAAATATTTCCGACCACAGCAGAAAATATTATCTCCGTTATTGATGCCGTCCTTACACTTCCCTCTGGGTGTGATTTAGCTTACGTAACTCAATTTTTGGACATTCCTCAAGATACGGCTCAAAATGCTCTTCTGATGGCTAAAGAACTTGGTTTAATCCAAATTGACCTAGCAACAAACATGTATTTACCACTTGAGCCATTTGCTGTTTACTTAGTAACAGGAAGAGATTCTCAAAGAGCAGCTACATTGAGAATTTCCCTTGAGAAGTACCGACCATACCAGTCATTTAAGACTCGACTTGAGGTAACTGGGTTAGCATCTAGGGCTGCTGAACAAGTAAAGGCCATGTACAACCTAACTCCACATCGGGAATTAATAAAAGACACATTGATTAGTTTGGGAACTTATACACAATCATTGGTATCGGAAGGTGCAGGAATTTTCAAACCGGCAGAATTTGATTATATGCATGCCGATTGTATAGCTATAGTTTCGGAAGCAGCAGTTAGTCGTGAACAGGCAGAAATGGTTGTTCGAAGGAGGTTGACGGAGGAAGTAGCAGGATGGATTAGCTACGATGAAGTAATCTCTCCTTTGACTACAGCTTATCAGAAAATAAGTCAAGGAAATGACTGTAAAGCTGCAGTTATGTTTGCAGGAAATGCAATCGAATCCTTTCTTGCTCAGCTTGGTAATCATTTTAATGTAAATTTAGCAGGAATAAATGGAATTAATGCAAAAGCAGAAAGACTAGGAGCAAATATTAAGACAAAACAGAAGAATATGCTTAAATACCTTGGGCATATTAGAAATGCTGCAGATCATGGGGCAGATGCAGAGATTGGAGCTACATGGGACATAAGCGACTACACTTCTATAGAATACACACATGTGGCAATAAGTACAATCAAATCAATTACAATAGCAATTATTAGTAATCGATATATTTTATAACTGATTTCTGTATCGTATGACGCACTAAATATACCCGTGGACAAAGTACTCACATTGCAGAGGTTAATAAATAACATAAAGCATCAAGCGGATAATTTACTTCCAAACAAAATGAACACAAATGCGCTCATTCTTTTTTGGACAAATCATAATCGACACCAAAACTATTAAGCCCAAATGATATGGCGGTCTTCGTTGAGATCTCCAACTTGCTGGGCTTTGCTTCACCACGCGCTGATTAGTAGCGCTCGCTTTCCTCTTCCATGAACGGGAACTCCATCTGGCTGAAC
>CALMGN010000283.1 GCA_937863605.1 uncultured Anaerolineaceae bacterium | reverse complement strand
ACCCAGACAAAGAAGCGTTCATCCGGGTGAAGATAGCTGTACTCGCCCCAGAAGATCCCTGTCAACCGAAGATAAGCCGCGATCGCCAAAACCAGGATTAATATTGCCGTCCAGATCCAGGATTCCTTGCCCCGCGCATGGAAGCGGATAATTTGTTGTTTGTCAGGAATGGGGGAGTTGTCGGTCATTGGAAGAATGGGTCGCTGGTGTTAAATAATGGCTGTTTATGTCTGGTAATTGTATGCAAATTTTGCCGTGGACAGGCAAGCGTTTTGGATCAGTGTGCGATTTTTTGCTCCGTTAATCCGATCTCAGTCATAATCTCGTAAAACACACGCTCATAACTTTCAGCGATCGTGTCTGGCAAATATTGATGCTGAATGGGCTGCGGGTCGCGGATAAATGCCGGGCGATTGCCCAGTATCTCCAGCACGCAGTGCGCCAGAGCGGCCGAGTCGCCCACAGGAAAAACCTTACCCATTTCATGCATTTTGACCGGCTGGCGCACTCCGGGCAAGTCTGAGGCCACGGTTGGCACCCCGTTAATCATCGCCTCGATCTGAACAATCCCAAAGGATTCGGTCGAGTTCAAGGATGGTAGCGCCAGCACGTCCAGGTTTGAGAAATATGCAGGCATCTCGGCATCCGGAATAAAACCAAGGAAATTCCATATCCCCGCTTTTTCATACTCCAGAATGCGCGGGTAGAGTCGGTTGAAATAGGCTTCTTCGCCAACGACATTTTTGTAGGCACCGACAAACTGCACTTGCAAAGAAGGGTATTCCTTCAAAATCACTGGCAGTGCATCCAGCAGCACTTCAACGCCCTTTTCTGTGGCGAAGCGGGAGGCTAATCCGACCACCGGGCTGCGATTTTCGGGGTTGTGGTTCCGGGCAAAAGCTCGCACGCCCCCCGGCGTCACTGGCGGCAATTCAACCGGTGGTGGAATGACTTCCAGTTTATCCAGGTAGCGATTCAGAAAGGGAGAGTGCTCGGCGTAATCGCGGGTATTGGTCACAATCCGGTGGGCAAACCGGGCAGATAGTTCGTTCATCAATAGAATACCCTGGTTGGCAGCCCGGCTGAGCAGCCCCGGCGGCATTAATAAGTCGCAATGGTAGGTAATAATGGTCGGCTTTTTCCACATCCGCCCGCGTAAAGCGACCCCCGCAGCGTCAAACTGCGGCAAGTGCAGCTGAACAACATCGTTCTCGCGCACCAACCGGGTCGCCATCCGCCCAAAATGCGGCATGACCACCCCCTTGCTGATCCGGAAAGCCACCGGCACGCGCACAACTCGCACGCCTTCCACCATTTCATCCAGCGGCAGGTCGGCCGAATACTGCGAGGTCATCACCGTCACCTGATGCCCACGCCGCGCCAGCGCCTTAGCCAACCGCTCGGCGTAAATGGTTAGCCCGGATGCGTGTGGACGGTAGTAGGTTAGAACAGTGAGAATACGCATACAGTTAGGTCTGCTGCTGCATACTACCTGCGGTCAGGCAGCACTCTTTCGATTTTGAAGGTCGCGGAAAAGGCCGCTGATCGAGCGTCCCTGGCGCATTAATCCAACGAAGCCTAAGACGCCGGTAATCACAATTTGAGTGAAGTGCAGCGTAATGGCATAAGCCAGCCCCGTAGTCTGGTCAATCCCCAGGATGGTCAACGCGCCGACCATCGCAGCTTCAAATGTCCCCAGTGCCGCCGGCGCGGATGGGATTGCAATTCCGAGGGCCAGCACCGCGTCAGTGAACACACCCCACCACAGCGGCGCAGCAGGAGCGATCGCCAGCAAGCCAATATAATAAATTCCGATGGCTACAGCCCATGAGGTTAACAGCAGCAGCAATGCCAGGATAAACTGGCGCAGGTCGGTCAACGCAGTCAGCCCAGTCAAAAGAGAACGAACCTGCGGCGCAACCCACTTCCCCACGAAATTCCAACGGGTGCCAAGTTTGTCAACCCAGGCGCTAACCTTCAGGTGATAGCGGGCCATCAAAAAAAGGCACACCATTCCGGCAGCGACAACTGCCAGCATGAGGAATGCCACCGGTCTTGCCCAGGACATTTCGAGCGCCAGTGGCAGGGTGGAGAGCAGCATCGTGGCCGCAATGGCGATATCCAGCGCACGTTCGATGATGATACTGCTCAGGATTTGGGCGGCTGGCAAACCGGTCTTTTGCCCGAGCAAAACTGCCCGCCCTATTTCTCCCAGCCGAAACGGCAAAATATTGTTGAGCAGGTAACCCTGGTTGATCGCCCAGAAAGCATCGATGAGCTTTGGCCGTCCGGAAAGCAGTACGCGTGAAACTCCGGCCCGGAACGCCAGAAAAACTAAGGTCAGCAGAACGATTACCCCAATATATCCCGGCGAAAAAAGGCGCAAAGCAGGCCCCAGATCTTCCCACTGGGTTACCCGGGCGACAAAAAAGATGGCTACCAGGCTGATCAGCACACCTGGCAACCAACGCCGCGATTTTTTCCATAAGGTCGCCACCGTTGTGGTCAATCTTCCTCCAGCCGCAGGATTGCCATGAAGGCTTCCTGTGGGATTTCAACATTTCCCACCATCTTCATGCGTTTCTTGCCTTTTTTCTGCTTTTCCAGCAGCTTTTTCTTGCGGGATATGTCGCCCCCGTAGCATTTGGCCAGTACATCCTTGCGCAACGCTTTGACATTGGCGCGTGAAATAATGCGCCCGTCAGCAGAAGCCTGAATGGCCACATCATATAATTGCCGAGGGATCAGTTCCTTCAATTTGGTGACCAGCGACTGCCCTTTATGGTACGCGTCTTCCTTATGCACAATCGACGCCAATGCGTCAACCTGCTCTCCGCCCACCAGCACTTCCAACTTGGTCAAGTTACCCGGGCGGTAGTCCGCCAGGTGATAATCCATCGAGGCATAGCCGCGGGTGCGCGACTTTAGGTCATCGAAGAAATCAACAATCAGCTCGGAAAGCGGAATCTCGTAGGACAGCTGAACGCGGTTGGGTGCCGGAAAGTCCTGTTCTTTGAAGATGGCGTGCCGTTTTTTGGTCAACTCCATGATCGTGCCGTAGAACTCGGTCGGTGAGATGATTTGCAGCACCATCCACGGCTCGCGGATCTCAACGATGGTCCCGGGGTCGGGCAACAGCGCCGGCGAATCAATCCGGATGGCTTCCTGGTTGATCAGCTCGATCTCATATTCCACCGAGGGCGCGGTGACCACAATGTCCAGGTCGTATTCGCGCTCCAGCCGCTCCTGAATAATCTCCATGTGAAACAAGCCGAGGAAGCCACAGCGGAAGCCAAAATTGAGCGCCTGAGATTTTTCAGGATCGTAAACCAGCGAGGCGTCATTTAATTGCAACTTTTCCAGCGCCTCGCGCAGATTACCGTAATCATCGCCATCCACCGGATAAATCCCGGCAAATACCATCGGCTTGGGATGGCGAAATCCGGGCAGCGCTTCGGCAGCGATGCGGGTCGTGGTTGTAATCGTGTCGCCCACGCGGCACTCTGCCACCGTCTTCAATCCCGTGGCTACGTAGCCGACATCGCCGGGCAGCAATTCTTTGACCGGGCGCATGGTGGGTGAAAAAATGCCGATTTCCACCGGGCGTACATCCGCAAAAGTTGACATCATCCGCAGCGAATCCCCGGATGTAACTTGACCTTCGACGACCCGGATGTAGGCCACCACCCCCTTGTAGGAGTCGTAGTGCGAGTCGAATATCAGCGCTCGCAGCGGCAGGCTGACATCGCCGGTCGGTGGCGGTACGTTGCGTACGACCGCCTCCAGCACCTGGTCAACATTGATGCCTTCTTTAGCAGAAATGGCAATGATTTTTTCCGTATCGACGCCCAGTAAATTGTGGATATCGCTGGCCACTTCTTCTGTGCGGGCGGATGGCAAATCGATCTTATTGATCACCGGCACGATAACCAGGTCAGCTTCGAGCGCCAGATACAGGTTCGCCAGTGTTTGCGCCTCAATACCCTGTGTGGCATCCACCACCAAAACCGCGCCTTCACAGGCTAATAATGCCCGGCTGACCTCATACCCAAAATCGACGTGACCCGGCGTATCGATTAGATTGAGTTCGTACTCATTGCCATCTTTGGCGGCATACTTCATGCGCACCGCGGAAGCTTTGATTGTGACGCCTTTTTCACGTTCCAGATCCATGCTGTCCAACACCTGATCAACCATATCGCGATCCGAGATGGTGTCGGTTAATTGCAACATGCGGTCCGCCAGCGTGGATTTGCCGTGGTCGATGTGTGCAATGATGCAAAAATTACGAGTGAGTTCAGTTCCCATTCCGCGGATAGTATAACCGATTATTCCCCTCTGTTGACGGCTGAGTATGCACCACCTGGCATATCAGCTTACGGTGCGCGTGGTAGGGGCGGGTCGTTTGACGTGCATAGCGGGCTAAAAGGAAAATTTCCCGGCAAGGACAATTCACCCTCATTAGTCAGCGCCGCGCTGGCCTGTTTGCAGCTAAAGCGGGCCTTTTGGCATCGTCCAGGTACCCAATCAGGGTCGGGTTTTACTGGAATCTGTGGAAGACTTTTAATTTGCCCATCCTGACTAGACCGACAAATCCTACGAGGTCACGAACATCCGCATACGCGGTTCTTCGACCTTTTCGGCGGCTTCCGCGCGCTTGACCACCTGATCTGCCAACCCATTTAGTGCCTTGGAATACGCGGAATCACGCGTAGAGCGCAAAATAGGCTGCCCAAGCGCATCCGCTTTACGGGCAGCGTCATTGTCCTCCGGCAGTACCAGATTTACCGGGAATTTCAGGCGCTCCCCTACCCGGTCGGTCGTAATCGGACTGGTCGGGTCATGACGGGCGATTACAAGTTGAATCCGGTCTTTTGTCATGCCAATGGCATTCCACAGGTCAAGGAACAGCCGGGTATTCCGAATGGCATTGATGGATTGAGCAGTCACCAATACCACCACTTCACTGGCATCCAGGGCTGCTAATACAGCATCGGAAATATAGGAATGGGTATTGACCACAATATAATCATAATGGCGGCGCATAAATTCAAGAATCCGTGCAAAAGCTTCGCCGGTAATTTTTTCAGCAAATTCAGGGCGCGGCGGCGCTGGCAGAATAGATATGCCCGTAGGACGGTTAAAGAGCATCACATTTTCGACCAATTCAAGGTCCAGGTCGAACAACCGCTGGACAAGGTCCATTACCGAAGCTTGACCCAGTTCATTGAACATCAAATGGACGTCGCCATATTGTATCGCTCCGTCCACCAGCACGACACGAGCATCGCGATCGCGATCCATCAATGCCAGCGCCAGGTTGGCTGCCAGTGTAGTCGTCCCAATCCCGCCCTTGGCGCCGTAGACGGCTACGACCTTCCCCTGCGGTCCACTCGGGGCGGCAGCCTTGCGATCCGGTGCAGCTAATCCAGCAAAAGCTGACAGCTTTGACCGATCCTGGATTGCCAAAGTAGCTGCCCGCGTCAGCACATCGGTCAACTCTTTGACAGAAACATCGTGAGTAATAAAATCGCAAGCACCTGCGCGAACCGCCTGTAAGACCACATCGGTGTAATTGTCCTGCGAGATGACGACTACCTGCGTTCCGGGAAATTCTCTCCGAATAATTTCAGTCAGGTTAATCCCGTTCATATCTGGCAGGTTGTAATCTACCAGGGCAACCAGAGGCTTCTGATCGCGAATGACTTCCAAAGCTTCTTGTGCGATCAGGCAGGTGTTAATTAACTCGATTTTGTCAATTAAACCCAACGTCTTTTGCATGTGCTTCATTAATTGCGCGTTGTTCTCGACCAACAACACTGTGACCATATCACGTTCGCCGCTCATTGAAAGACCTCCCTATTGAAAATGCGGGTTGCTCCGCTCAATTATTGCCATCAACAAGTCACCCCCAACATCAAGACCATTATACAAATCGCATTTATGGGTGACAATGGGATACACCCTTCAATATTGTTATGTGAACCGACAATTTCAGTCGGTATAATAATCTTACCACAGGGCGGATTCTACCCAATAGGCCAAACCCGCAATTTCCGAATCAAATGGGTTTATGTTATGATATTTCGGGTATGATATTTGCACCTTTTTACACGTGCCACTCGTTTTCACACGGTAACAAAGGGGGAAGTTAACAAAACCGTACCCCCTGGCATCCTTGACCGTTTTTGTGAATTATATCCGGAAAGGATATACTTAGGATGACAGCGACAGGTCTCTCGCATAAGAGTGAAGGAATGAATTCAGGCGGAAAATTCTTACGCCCAAAAGAAATCGTAAAAAAAGTAGACAGCACAGAGGGTTTACTGCCTGCTGATTTACCTATTAATCAGGTTGAAATTGGTCCGAGCGATAACCACCACGACGCAGATTCGACGCCCTGGGTGAAAAAGAAGGTTCACCTGGCAGTCCAGTCGATTGACGATTGGACCGACTTGCAGAAGAGTATCCGTTCCAGCCCCGATCGGGTGAAAAACCGGATGCGGGAGATCGAAAGACAATTTTCGGTTTATCGCCTGACCTATGCCAGTATCCTGTATAAGGCGTCAAGAGTCGAAGAGGATATCTGGGGTGTTTTTTCCAACATCATCGATAATATCCCCCGTCTGGAACAACGTACAAAAAAACGCCCTCTCTTTTTGTACACCAATACCGGACTGCGCGATCTGAACCAGGCGTGGGAAAACCTTTCATCATTGCAGGATGCCTTGTCCCGCCTGTTGGACCGCGGACCGCGCAAGCTTGAATTCTACAACCGCATGCTCATCTACCGCGAAGACAAGCGCCAGGTGGCGGTCCAAAGGCGGCAAAATGAAACCCGCATCAACGCGGCTTATGAATCAGTCAAAAAAGCCCTTAATTTTGTTGAACGCCAGACCAAAGATGACCAGCCAATTTTCTTCGGTAACGAAATCCTCACCCTGGATGACGCAAAAATTGTCTGGAATGGATCGATCGAGAGTATTCTGAAGCTCAGGGAAAACCGGACCGCCACTACCGAGTCGATTGTTGGCCGGTTGCGTGGGCTCGAGGAGTCCATCCGCGATTATCCATCGCTATCCAAACAAGTGCAACGGGTCGGTGAACGCTACCAGCGGATGATTTCGTATCACGACCTGTTACTCTCGACCGGGAAAAGAATCATCCCGCAACCGGAAATTGCACGCGCTTCGGTGATGATGTTCGAGCAGGTCCCGGAATTTTGGACGACCGGCAATTATGCGGAATTAAAAGTCACTTTGGAGCGCGTCGAAAACTTCCTCAATTTCTATGAAAACACCGTGGAATTGGAAGTTGCCGTTGGCGAGCGGCGCCGCACCGGATTTACCCAGGGAATGGCTGCACCAACCCTGGCAGGTGCAGCCGGGTTATCTCCCTTGGTTAATCTGGCGCGGGTGTTGGTCGCTGCCATTGACCAGCGTGACCGGTTTATGGTTGGACATTCGGAAAAGGTTGCTGACCTGGCATTGACTACGGGACGCAAGCTGAATTGGTCAACCACCGACCTTGAATTTCTTGAACTTGCTGCTCTGCTGCATGATATTGGCAAAATCTCGATCCCGGAATCGCTCCTGACCAAGGTCAAACCGCTTTCTGAGGATGAATGGAAGACGATCCATTTGCACCCTTATTACGGCGCACAAATTATCCGGCAGATCAACCAGTTTGCCCGCATCGTCCCCTGGGTTTATCATCACCAGGAACACTGGGACGGCACCGGTTATCCGGATCAGTTGAGTAAACAAGAAATCCCCCAGGCAGCTTCTATCATCTCCATTGCCGAAGCCTATGCAGCTATGACAACTGAGCTGCCTTACCGCAATGCGCTCACCCCGACTGAAGCGCTGGATTCGATCAAAGCTGAAGCCGGCTCGCAATTTGATCCGGAAATAGTGGAAGCCTTTAGCGACGGCCTGCCCGACGAGACCGAGAAACCATCACCCACCGAAGAATAACGAAATAGCCAAAAGGTAAAAAAATCCATGGTAAAAGTCCAGCCTGTGATCCACTATGCTCCCGAAACCTGCGCCTTCTGCATTGGCAATGGCAGCGGCCGCTGTAAGGATGGCAATATTTACGATGTCTGCCCGGTTTGCAAAGGGATTGGAACGCTGCTGGTAGCTCAGACCGCGAAAAAATGCGCATTTTGTTCCGGCAACGGTGCCGGACAGGCGCGCGATGGATATGTTTACGACCGCTGCCCGGTCTGCAAAGGGACGGGTTGGGCCTATGTGTTCGAAGGTGAAATCGAACACCTGTAAATTGCGAACATCGATCCTGGGTTTTGTAAATGGACAGCCTGACAGCTGTCCGTTTTTTGTCCTGCTTGAATTATTCTTCCGCAGATGGGAACAACCTCTGAATATACCCCTCGATTGGGGTCAGTTGGATTGCCGGGTATTCCAACCAGACTAGAAATTCGGTGTTGCCTTTTGGTCCAAGCAGCGGTGACCGGATTAACCCCAGGACG
This sequence comes from uncultured Anaerolineaceae bacterium, assembly GCA_937863605.1. GTDB lineage: Bacteria > Chloroflexota > Anaerolineae > Anaerolineales > Anaerolineaceae > Bellilinea. Next base: position 196 of record CALMGN010000283.1, on the reverse strand, counting down.
CCAAACCCTTCTTGAACAGCACTGGCGAGCACGTTCTCCAACACTTTGCGGTGCACCGCTGGATCGCGGATGACCCCTTCCCCTTTGGCTGCGTCTTGCCGGCCAGCCTCAAACTGCGGCTTGATCAATGCCGCCACCTGACCGCTCCCCTCGAACCAGCCCCGCGCCACCGGCAGCAGAATTTTCAACGATATAA
>CALMGN010000282.1 GCA_937863605.1 uncultured Anaerolineaceae bacterium | reverse complement strand
AAAAATGTATTGATCGACTACAAACAGGTCGATATGCTGCGCCGCTACGTCACCGACGACGGCAAAATCCGCCCACGGCGCCAAACCGGCACCTGCGCCCGACATCAGCGCGAGCTGGCCCGCGAAATCAAACGCGCACGACACCTGGCCCTTCTTCCCTTCGTCGGTGAAGAGTGGACCGAGTACGTCCGCTAAATCACCTCTAGCATGCCAACCAGGGCATAAGCCTTCCGGCTGAATGCCCTTTTTCATTTAGCAACGAAAGGTAAGTTTATGGCTAAGAACCCCCAAACGAAACACGTCACCCGAAAACAACAGAACCGGGTTGAACGCGAACATCGGCAGCGCACCTTGATCACTGCAGCGACAATTACGATCGCTGCCCTGGTTGTGCTGATCCTCGGGTACGGCGTGCTTGACCAGTTGGTACTGCAAAAAAACAAACCGGTAGCCACCGTGGACGGCACTAAAATCAGCCTGTCCGACTTCCAGGCGCGCGTCCGCTATGACCGTTACCAGCTGATCCAAAATTCGCTGACCCTCCAGCAGTATGCTCAGATGTTCAGTTTTGATCAAAACTCTGCCAACTACTTCACTCAGCAGATTCAACAAAACCTCACCCTGCTGAACAGCGAGCAGATAATGGGCGATCAGGTTGTCCAAGAATTGATCAATGATGTCGTCATTGCCAAGCAGGCCGAAAAGATGGGTATTACCGTAAGTGATGAAGAGGTCGAAATCGCCCTGCAAGAGGCGTTTGGCTTCTATGCCAACGGCACCCCCACCCCGGAACCGACGGCAACATCCTTTGCAACTGCGACCCTCTCATCGCAGCAGCTGACGTTGGTTCCGCCTACCGCAACCGCGACGTCTAGTGCTACCGCGACTACCGATCCGACGATTAGCCCCGAGACTGCCACAGCTACCTCCGAGGCTGCCACCGCTACCCCCGAGGCTGCTACGGCTACCCCCACCGAGGACCCGAACGCAACGCCAACCGAAGCGCCAACCCCCTCGCCGACTGCCACGCCGTACACCCTCGAGGGTTATCAGCAAAGCTATAGCAATTACACCTCATCGCTCGAGACCGACGCCCAGTTCAACGCGGACCAATTCCGCGAGATTTTCCGCTCTCGGCTGCTCTACGATAAAGTCCTGGCAGAAGTTACCAAGGATGTCAGCAGCACCACCGATTACATCTGGGCGCGCCACATCCTGGTTGCCAGTTCAGAAGAAGCTGCCGTTATCGAAGGCAAATTAGCTGCCGGGCAGGATTGGTCTACGCTGGCTGCCGAGTTCTCCACCGACGAAAGCAACAAGGACAATGGGGGCGACCTTGGTTGGTTCAATAAGAGCGCCATGGTTACCGAATTCTCGGATGCTGCGTTTGCCCTGACAGAAATCGGGCAATTCAGCAGACCGGTTCAGACCAGCTTTGGCTGGCACTTGATCCAGTTGCTTGGTCGGGAAACCCGCCCGGCAACCAGCGACGAACTCGCTCAGATCAAACAGGATAAATTCACTGAATGGCTGACCGGTGTAAAGGCCGACATGAAAATCGAGACCTTTGACAGCTGGGTGGGTAAAGTACCGACCATTCCCACCACTCCGGCAGCTCTCTCTCAGTAAGATTCTTGGTCAACAATAAAAACTCCTCTTTGGTCTCAAAGAGGAGTTTTTATTTAAATTAGCCTGTTTCCCCGCAATTACCGGGCGCGTACCAATTCCTCAGGCACATCATCCAGTTTGAGTGAAATCACCTGACTGGCAGAGTCTTTACCCATGGTCACGCCATAGATCACATCCGCCACTTGAACAGTGTTTCGGTTGTGGGTAATCACGATGAACTGGGTAGTTTGGCTCAATTCTTTTAACAGGTCAGTGAACCGCCCGACATTCGCCTCGTCCAGCATGGCATCCACCTCGTCCAAAACACAGAACGGCGTCGGCGAGACTTTCAGCAGAGAGAAGATCAGCGCCACGGCCGTCAGCGAGCGCTCGCCGCCAGACAGCAGTGACAATCCCTGCTCTCGCCGTCCAGGTAGCCGGGCTTCAATGTCTATGCCACCCTCAGTCGGATTATCTTCATCCTGCAAGGAAAGATGCGCCGTCCCACCGCCAAAAAGCCGGGTGAACAGCACGGTAAATTCCGCGGCAACGGCTTTGAAGGTCTTATGGAACTCGGTCTTCATCAACTCGTCCAACTCGGTGATCACCTGACGCAGGTCTTCGTCCGCTCTGCGCAGGTCGGACACCTGACCGGAGAGGAAGGTAAAGCGTTCTTTGACATCCAGGAATTCGCTCCGGGCTTCCGGGTTGATCGCTCCCATACGCCGCAACTGGTTGCGTTGACGGTTGATGGATTCTTCCAATTCGTTCGGGATTTGTACCACCACCGGTAGCTGTTGAACCATGCCGTCGAGCGGCAGCGGGGTCGGCCCGGAAATGTCATCTTTATATTCAAAGGCCACCAGACCAAAGTCATCTTCGATTCGGTGCCGCAATGAGTCGAGCGAATCGCGCAGACGGCCGGATTCAAGCTGAGCCTGGGTTGCGTAGCGTTCAGCCACGCCAACAGCCTGCTGGGCAGCGGTCAAATCTCCCTGCAAGTGCTCGTAGCGGCCTTCAAGCTGGGTTAATTGCTGTTCCTCTGGCTCGATCTGAATGCGCAGGGCTTCAATTTGCTGGTTGAGTTCCGTCTCATTGAGGTGCTGCTCGTGTTTTTCCTGATCATGCAGCTTTTGGGCGGTTTGCGCCTGCTCCATGCGCTGCTGGAATGTGCGCTGCTGATTCAAGTTGGTCTGCAGCGCCTGGCGGTACTCCTCCAGGCGGCGGTCAGCGTCTTTTAGGCTGCGAGCCGCCAGGGCGGTCTGAGTGTTCCAATGCACAACCTGCGTCTGGAACTCATTAACCGGCAGCTCATCCAGGCTGCGCTGAACATCGCGGATTTGCAGATCCAACGACTCGGCTTCACCTTCACTTTTATCCAGCGCCTGCTTGTTGGTACTGCGCTCTGCTTCACTTTTTTTAATTTGTTCCTGCATACTGGCCAGCTGACCTTGCTGCCAGTCGCGTTTTTGGCGCGCCTGTTCATACTCCAGCGTAGCCTGCTGCAGGGACCGCGCAGATTGGCGCACGGACTGGTCCAGTTCGCGCAATGCCTTATCCTTCGCCTGCACCGCTTCACGCGCCCTGTCAAGCTCTTGCACAGCCTGTTTTGCTGCGGCATCCACCTGAGCCAGGCGAGTCTCGACATCACCTAAGGTGTCCTTCGCCTCACGCAATTGGCGCGGGCGAGAGAGCAGCGCAGACTGGCTCACTTGCCCGGCTGTGACTGCCCCGCTGCCGCTAAAAACCTCACCCTGCAAGGTGACTACCCGTACGTTAATCGGCTGGGCGGCTGCCAGGCGCCGGGCACTCTTCCGGTCGCGCGCCACCAGCACCTGCCCGAGCAGCAAATCCACCACCGGCTGGCTGCCATCTTTGACGTGAACCAGCTGCGAAGCCACTCCAAGACAATCTGCATCCTTGGGGGACTTAAGCGCTGCATCCATGCGCAGCCAGTCCAGCGGGTACAGGATCGCTCGACCTTTTTCGCCGCTGGCCAATAATTCCAACGCTTGTTCGGGATCGGTTTTCCCAGCCAGAGTAATTCCTTCCAGGGTTTCACCCAATACAGCGGCAATGGCCTGTTCGTATTCGGGTGGCACCTCAAGCAGCTGGCTTAATGAGCGGTACTGCCCGGCCAATTGACCCTGCTGCGCTGCCTGCAACACCGTCTTCGAGCCCTGATTCAACCCGCTCAGGCTGCGCTCAGCCTGCTCGAGCACTTCCAATTGGGTTACCAGACGCGTCTTCTCGCCGCTGATGCGCGCCAACTCATCCTGGGCTTGTTTACGCCGGGTTTCGGCGCTGGTTACCCCGGCCTGCATCTCCCGCAGCTCGCTTTCCAGTGCCTGGCGCTCAGATTCAGCCTTCTCCTGTCCGCTGCGCATTTCGTCCAGCCGGGTCTTTGTGCTCTGCACGGCTTTTTCAGCCGGTTCCATGGCAGCCTGGGCAGTTTCCAGGTTTTTACGCAGGATTTCAAGGCGGCTTTTTACTTCTCCAAGGTGCGCTTTGAGCTGCACTTGCTGGGTTTCACTGGTCAGCAGCTCCCGGCGCAGTTCACGGACATTTTTCTCCAGACGGCTGCGGCTGCTTTCACGCTCCGCCAGTGCGCCGCGCACTTTTTCCAATTGCGTTTCAGAATCATCCAATTCAGACTGCAAACGCTCGCGTTCAGC
>CALMGN010000281.1 GCA_937863605.1 uncultured Anaerolineaceae bacterium | reverse complement strand
CCCGCTGACAATATCCTCAGCCGGGTAAGCTCCTTCCTGATTGCAGGCAAATCCCCGCACGTTCTTTACCGGGCCGAGCACATAATCCAAAAAGTCCAGCGTGTGACTGGCCAGATCGACGAAATGCCCGCCGCCAGCAGTTTCTGGCTGCACGCGCCAGGGCAGCGGATCGGCCGTCCGTGGTTGGGCTGGCTGTGTAAGCAATATTTCCACATAACGCAAATTGCCGAGAACGCCGCTACCTACCAGTTCCTTGATCTTTGCAAACCGCGGCAAAGCGCGCCGGTAGTAAGCCACAAAAAGCGGCACCCCGGCCGTTCGGCAGGTGTCGATCATCTCCTGGCATTCATCCGTATTCAGCGCCATCGGTTTTTCAACATACACCGGTTTACCCGCCCTGGCAGCTGCCAGGGTGTATGGCTTATGCATGCGCGGAGGCGTGGCAATGTAAACCGCATTTACCTCAGGGTCATCGATCAGCGCCTGGGCATCGTCATACCAGCGCGGCACCCCGTGGCGCTTAGCATAGTCCTTGGCCAGGGTGCCGTTGCGGCGCATGACTGCCACCAATTGCGATCCGCCAGCTTTTTGCAGCGCCGGCCCGCTTTTGACCTCGGTGACGTCGCCGCAGCCGATGATACCCCAGCAAACGGTTTTCAAGCCGCATCTCCAGGCGGATCAACGATGCGGGCTTTCATCCAGTCATTGCTGTTATGGAAGTCCGCTACAGCATTGCCGGGGTGAACCAGCGCGTCAAACAGCGGACGGTCAGCATCATCCAGGGTCATGTCCATCACCGGCAGGAAGTCCTCCAGGTGTTGCAGGGTGCGCGGACCAATGATCGGGGCGGTAACGCCAGGCTGATCTTTAGTCCACAACAGCGCCAGGCGCGCGGAAGACAGGCCGCGTTCGGCCGCAATTTGTCCCAACTTGCGGCCAACTTCGATGCCGGTGCGGGTGATGCGCTCATTAAAAGTCGGGCTTTTCCAGTTTTCACGGCGCGAGCCTGACGGGGTTTCATCCGGATTGTTATAGCGGCCGGCCAAAACACCCATCGCCAGTGGTGACCAGGGTAAAACCGCCAGGCCGTACTTCTGGCACAGCGGGATCAACTCATTTTCAGCCCGCCGATCAAGCAGGTTATATGGCGGCTGTTCGCTGACGTAGCGCGTCCAGCCGTAGCGCTCGCTAATGGCCAGTCCTTCCATTAACATCCAGGCGGCGAAGGTGGATGACCCGATATAGAGCACTTTGCCGGCTCTGACCAGATCCTCGAGGGCGCGCAGGGTCTCGTCCTGCGGCAGGTGCGCCGGTGGTGGACGATGCAATTGGTAGAGGTCGATATAATCGGTTTGCAGCCGGCGCAGCGAGTCCTCGCAGCCTTTAATGATGTGGTAGCGGCTGGCGCCGGTGTCATTGGGGCCGTCACCGGTGCGGTTATAGACCTTGGTTGCCAGGAAGACCTGCTGGCGGCGGCCAGAATCCTTGAGGGTTTTGCCGACAATGCGCTCGCTCTCGCCGCCATTATAGACGTCCGCGGTATCGATCATATTGATGCCGCCGTCCAGCGCCCGGTGAATAATCGCAGCCGAGTCTTCCGCGCTGGTGGGACTGCCAAAGTTCATCGTCCCCAAACACAGCGGGGAAACCAGCACTCCGGTTCGGCCAAATAATCGGTAATTCATGTGTTTTCTCCTTCCACAATCAGCAATTTACGCCAATACTGTGCGGCGGAAATCCTGAACGACATGATACATCGCCATTAAGTTTTCATCCGGCGTGCCATAATCCATGTTGATGCAGCACACGCCCACCCGTTCCAGCGGACCAGCGGCCTGAAGCAGCGCTTCCGTGTCAGCGGCAATTTCCTTCGGTGAGCCATTGAGCATACGCACCGGGCTGAGCCGTAAGTTGAAAAACGCATCCGGTAGGGCCTGGCGGCAGGCCGCCACATCTGATCCCCAGCCGACGTCGATAAAGCTCACCGGAAGTTCCGCATAGGCGCTGGCATAGCGCTGCAGGTTATCTCCGCAGTGGTGAATGCCAAATGGCATTAGCCGCTGCGCCATGCGCTGCTCGATTGGCAGCTGCACCGCGCGGTAGCTGCGCGGCGAGACCATAGGCACCGAGCAGTTGGCGTGCAGGAATGTGTGGGGGTCAACCCGCTCGATCATCCGGTTGACCGAGACCGAACAACTGCCGGTGCGCTGGCGGATATATTCGCCAACGTCAGCGATCAACTCGGCAATCATATTCAACAGCCGCTCCAGCCGCTCGGGAGCCGTATAAAAATCGGTGAACAGGTCAACGCCGTATAGATGGTAGGCGGCATTGAGCAGGCCGTCGGTATTCACATCACCAACCAGATAACCCCATTCCGCTTCCAGTGTGTCCATCTGAGCGATCAACGCGTTCATCGGCCAGGTCTGGCGAAAATCCGGTTTTTCCAGCCGATCAATTTGCTCGGGCGTCAATTGCATTGGGCGCGGCTGAGGGGCTGCGTCTGGCGAGAAAAGGATCTCTGCTCCCAAAAGCGCCGGGATGACAAAACCACCGGCCACAAACTGCGATCCGATCACCGGCCGCGGCTGTGGATTCGGTTCGCCCAGTCCGAAAACGCCGTAGCGCTGGTAAAGCACCCGCCGCATGAGTACATCGTTTTCAATGCGCGTTTGCGGATCGAGGTAAAAAGCCTGGTCAAAACGAATGCCGGCAGTCTTGTTCCACCAATTGGGGTTGAACACCAATTCGACGGGGATGACTGGCCGGGGAGCGGGAACAGCGGACATGAGCGTGGGACCTCCTTCGATCAACCTTTCAGGTCGAAAGTTGTCGCAGCTGAATCGCGGTCTAAATACAGATGCACGTGCGGGTTTCGGCGCAGGATGCTGGCCGGACAATTCGGGTCGATTGGGCCGCGCATGGCGCGCTGAACTGCTGCCGCTTTGCGGGCTTCAGGCACAATCGCCAGCACTTTACGGGCTGCCAGGAGTGCCGGGACAGTCAGCGTAATGGCATGGGTAGGCACAGATTGCAAATCTGGAAAGTGACCTTCACCGAGTTGCTGCCGGCGCGAGACCTCGTCCAGCTTGACCACCTTGACCCAGACAGGATCGTTAAAATCGGCGAACGGTGGGTCATTGAAGGCCAGGTGGCCGTTTTCACCAATGCCCAACGCGCACAGATCCGCCGGGTGCGCTCGCAGCAATTCCTCGTACTCTTGGCAGCCCTTAATATCCTCCGGGCGGCCGCCGGGGTCGGTTTGTTGACCAGGCACCGGGTAAAAAGCGCCGGCGGGCGGTTGCAGGTGGTTGAGGAAATGGCGCTGCAGGAAGGTCGGGAAACTGGCCGGGTGACCGGCAGGCAGGTTGATGTATTCATCCATGTGGAAAAATTTCATCTTGCTCCAATCGATGCCCGGGGCCCGGCGCAGCGTTTCCAGGAAAGAGAGCTGCGAGTTGCCGGTCGCCAGAATCACATTGGCGTGTCCGCGCTCGTTGATGACCTGCTTCAAATAAGCAGCAGCATCGGCGGCGGCGGCCTGCCCCGCCTCTAAATTGCTGTTATAAATCGTAATGGGTAGGGATTCTACCTGGGTGGAATAAATAGGGTTGGTTGTCATGGTTTCCTTTCAATGGACCCATTGGCCGGCGACCATTGTCCGCCAGGCCGTAAAATCAGGATTAAAGAGTACCAGATCGGCATCTTTGCCAACTTCCAGGCTGCCCTTGCGGTTGTCAAGCTGGAGCAGTTTGGCCGGATTCAGGCTGACCATGCGGACAGCCTCCCACAGCGGGATGCCCACTACATCGGTTAGCACCGGGATCATCTGATTAAGCAAGGTTGTGCTTCCAGCGAAGGCGCTGCGGTCGAACATCATCCCAACACCGTCAGCCACTTCGTATTCCATCGAACCCATGCGGAAATGAGCTCCTTCAGGCAGCCCGGCGCCGCTAAGCGCATCCGACACCACCATCAAGCGCTCAGGTCCAATGGCGTTGTACGCCAGCTTCATTAGCGTAGCTGGCAAATGCCGGTTGTCGGCAATCATCTCCACTGTCAGCCCTGGATTTACCAGCGCGGTCTCAAGCAAACCGGGTTTACGCCACGGTCCTTCGCGTACAGTGGTTGACATGGCACTGAATAAATGGGTCACATGCCGCAATCCCGACTGCATGGCGGCCAAAACCTCCTGCTCCCTGGCCATGCTGTGCCCGGCTGCAACGATGACCCCGTGCTCCGTCAGGCGGGCGGTCAGTTCAGGCGCACCGGGCAGTTCCGGCGCCAGCACCAGGATACGCAGCACATCTGCGAATTCCAGCAACTGGTTGGCGCTGCCGTCCAGCGGAAGACGCAGGCTCATCCGATCCAGAGCACCAGCCTGAGCCGGGTTAATATAAGGACTCTCCAGGTGTACGCCCAGCAGCGGGGTACCTGGATGGGTTTCTGTCATCCAGCGGCGGGCAAAGCTGAAGATTTCGCGCATCTCATCCAGCGGGGCGGCGCCAACGGTAGCCAGCAGCCCGGTCACGCCGCGCCGCAGGTTTTCTTCCAGGATCGTGCTGAAGGCCAATTCAGTGGGCTCATTAAACGTGTAACCCAGCGCCCCATGCGTGTGAATGTCGATCAACCCGGGAATTATCCAACGCCTGCCAGCGTCAAATCGAGGTAGATTCGCCGGCAGCTGGTCTTGCGAAAGCACCGCGGTGATTTTTCCGAAAGCATTGGATCTGTCAATGACCACCGCCTGCCCGACCACAATGCGATCGGGCAGCACTACGCGCCCGTTTACCAGTGCGAAGGATGTTTGCTGCTCATTGTTCATGTTCACCATCGAAAGGTGCCGGATTTACGCCAATCCAAACCTGGATTTACATGGCAGACTGCCGGCAACTTTTACCCTTAAAGTTGCTGCTCTTGGTTTACTTTGATACCGGCAAGTTGAAGTTCCTCGGCACGGTGGCAGCTGACGAAATGATCGGGCGTGATTTCACGCAATTCGGGCGTTTGTGTCCGACAAACCTCGGTCGCATACTGGCAGCGCGGGTGAAAGTAGCAGCCGGAGGGCGGGTTGGCAGGACTGGCAACCTCGCCTGGCAAATCCTGAATGATATCGCGGCTGGAAGGATCAGGCCGTGGAACAGCCATCATTAAGGCGGCAGTATATGGGTGCCGCGGGGATTGGAACAATTCTTCGGTGGCAGCCATCTCGACCAGCTTGCCAACGTACATCACGCACACCCGGTCGCTGATGTGCTTGACCACGCTCAAGTCGTGGGCAACGAACAGGTAAGTCAGGTTGAGCTTTTGCTGCAAGTCCAGCATCAGGTTAAGCACCTGAGCCTGCACCGAAACATCCAGCGCGGAGACCGGCTCATCCGCCACCACCAGGCGCGGGTTTAGCGCCAGAGCACGCGCAATGCCAATGCGCTGACGTTGACCGCCGCTGAAAGCATGCGGGTAGCGTGCCATATATTCGGTTCGCAGGCCAACCAACCGCAGCAGTTCCGCCACATGATCCTCGCGTTCGCTTTTGGACCGCATCCCGTTGACATATAATGGCTCGCTGACGATTTCAAATATGGTCATACGCGGGTTGAGCGACCCAAAAGGATCCTGGAAGATCATTTGCATCTGGGGGCGGAAACGGCGCAATTCACTCCGGTCAAGCGGCGCCAGGTCGGTCACCTTGCCATCCGCCTCGCGGAACTGGATCTCGCCGCTGGTCGGGTCAATGGCGCGCAGGATGCAGCGTGATACCGTGGTTTTACCACAGCCGCTTTCGCCGACCAACCCGAGAGTCTCACCCTCCCGTACAAACAAGCTGACATCGTCCACAGCGCGGACTTGATTGACCATCTTGCGCAGCACCCCCTTATAGATCGGGAAGTACTTCTTCAGGTGGCGAACTTCAAGCAGCGGTGGTTTGGCAGACGCTGCGGCTTTTGGCATTAAGGGTTGCATTCCGTCGCTCATAGGCTTTTCTCCACGGGAGGGGCTGTCTCGATCTTATCCATTAGTTTCGCCCCGTCTGCTTCGGAATAAAGGAAACAGTTGACAAAATGATCTTCGTCCACCTCCACCAGATGCGGCTGAGCCGCATCGCACACCCCGCGCATGAAATGGGTGCAGCGCGGGTGGAACGGACAGCCCTTCGGGCGGTTGAATGGATGGGCAATGGAACCTGCAATGGTTGGTAATTTTACGCGCGAGTGCGATTGCACGCTCGGGATGGAGCGCAGCAGTGCCTGGGTGTAAGGATGTTGGGCGTCCTTGAAAATTTTCATGGCTGACCCTTTTTCCATGACCATCCCGAGGTACATCACCACCACCTCGTCCGCCATCTGGGCAATCACGCCCAGGTCATGGGTGATGAAAATGATCGAAGTCTGCCGTTCTTCCTGTAATTTGCGCAGCAGTTTGAGAATCTGCGCCTGGGTGGTGACGTCAATGGCGGTGGTCGGTTCGTCAGCAATCAGCAGGCGCGGGTTGCAGCTCAACGCCATGGCGATGATTGCCCGCTGGCGCAGCCCGCCGGAAAGTTGCCAGGAGTAGGAATCGATGCGCTGTTCGGGCATCGAGATGCCAACCGCGCGGAAAACATCAACCGCGATCTGGCGAGCCTCTTTTTTACTGACATCCTGGTGGAGCAGAATGGTTTCCATGATCTGGTTGCCAACGGTATGCACCGGGCTGAAAGCTGCCATGGGTTCCTGCGGGATGAGTGCAATTTCTGCTCCGCGAATACGGCGCATTTGCCGGCTGTTGGGATGCAAGTGGGTAAGCTCGATCAGTTCTTCGGCGCTGTTGGGATCTCCGTGATGTACCCGACTGCGCAGGGTTACCTTGCCATTGACAATTTTTGCACCGGATTCAAGGATCTGCAAAATCGCCTTCATGGTGACGCTTTTACCGCAGCCGCTTTCACCGACAATGCCGACAACCTTGCCAGGCATCACGTCAAAACTGACGCCGTCAACAGCGCGGACGATGCCTTCATCCATGAAAAAATACGCCTTAAGGTCTTCAACCTTGAGCAGCGGTTCATTGGCCAGGTCGTTAGTGGGTTTAATAAGAGGGTGAACTTGTGTGACCATAAGCTATCCTTTCCCGCTAATGGCTGTAAGGGTCGGCTGCATCGCGCAGCCCGTCGCCCACCAGGTTGAAGGCCAGAACCGCCACAATCACAATCAAACCCGGGGTGAGCAGCCAGGGAGCCAGCGCCAGGGTCTGGATGTTCTGGGCTTCCTGCAGCATCACGCCCCAGCTGATGGCGGGCGGGCGCATGCCCAACCCAAGGAAACTCAAAGAGGTCTCCGTGACGATCATCACCGGGATCGCCAGCGTGCTGGTGGCGATGATGTGGCTGGTAAAGGTCGGGATCATATGTTTTAGAATGATACGCGCCTGGCTGGCACCACTTAATTCCGCTGCCAGCACGAAATCTTCTTCACGCAATGAAAGGAAGCGGCCGCGTACTTCGCGGGCCAGCGTGGTCCACCCTCGAAGCGCCAGGATGATCGTGATGGCGAAAAACACTTTCTCCGGCGACCAGGTGCGCGGCAAGGCTGCGGTAAGGGCCAGCCAGATGGGGATGGTGGGCAGGGATTGCAGCAGTTCGATCAAACGCTGGATGATATTGTCAATCCAGCCGCCAAAATAGCCGGAAATGCCGCCCAATAACAGGCCTAACACAACACTCACGATGACCGAGATCATGCCAATCGTCATCGAGATCCGGGTGGCAAACGCCAACCGCGACCACTGGTCGCGCCCCAGCCGATCGGTTCCTAACAAGAAGATCTGGTTTTCCTGTGTTTGATCTGCCCCACTGACCAGATGAATATTGCTTTCAAAAAGTCCAAGCACCGAGTAAGACCAACTGGATCCAAAGAACTTGACGTACGTTTTCTGGGTTTCGTCAGTGGTCCATAACATTTTCAAAGTGACCGGGTCACGTTTGCCTTCGACGCTGGGCACCCAGGGTTTAAGCTGTCCCTCATCCAGCCAGTGGATGCTTTGGACCGGAATGAAAGCTAGCCGGGCGTTAGTTTTCTCGGGGCTCATGGTGGCGAAGAAATCAGGAAGTAGCACCACAGTCGCTAGGAAGATCAAGACCACGGTACTAATGACCGCCAAAACGTTTTTACGGAAGCGCCACCAGACCAGCGTCCAGTTGGAGGCGATCGAGATCCGCTCCTCTTCCTGGGTGGTGGTCAACGGTTCTTCAAAGGTTTCGGCCCGCGCAGCGGTCGCCTCAATCTCAGGTTCTGCTTTTTCCAAAGGCGCAACCCCTTCCGGTTGCAGAATTTTGGGTTCGATATTGTCCATGGTTAGACCTTCTCCATCCGGATGCGCGGATCCAGCCAGACCAGGAGGATATCGGAAATAAGCGTTCCAATTATGGCCAGGAAGCAGTAAATCATCAATATAGCTCCGGCCAGGTACATATCCTGGTTAATCAAAGAGCGCAACAGCAGCGGGCCGATGTTCTGCAAGTTCATCACCGTCGCCACGATCAGGCTGCCGGAGAACAACTCGGGCAGATACCAGCCAATGGTGCTCACCAGCGGGTTAATGGACAAGCGCACCGGGTATTTCATCACCAACTGCCATTCCGACAGACCGCGAGCCCGCCCCGAGACCATATAGGGTTTGTTGAGTTCATCCAACAGGTTGGCGCGCATGACGCGGGTCAGACGGGCGGTGCCAGCCAGGCCGATGACGATCATCGGCAGCCAGATATGTTTGAGCAAGTCGATCACCTTGGCAATCGACCAGGGGGCTTGCTCAAAGTCGCGCGAGAACAAGCCGGTGATACTGAGACCAAATTGAGAATAGGCAAACCACATCAGGATCAGCGCTAGCATAAAGTTCGGTATGGCGACGCCAGTATAATTGACCACCGTCACCAGGTAATCAAGGATGGTATTGCGGTGTGTGGCAGAGTAAATACCAATCGGGATGGCCATGGCCCAGGTGAAGACAAAAGCGAACAGAGCCAAAACCAAAGTCAACCCAAGGCGATCGCCGATCAATTCCGCATTGGGCAACTGGTATTCCAGCGAAAGTCCCAGGTCACCCCTCAGCAGGTTTTGCATCCATCTAATATATTGAATATGAACCGGTTGATCCAGTCCGAATTGATGTTCAAGCATCACGATAGTTTCTTGATTCAGCGATGAGCCCGTGGACGCCAGGGTGGCAATGTAGCTGGTCAAAAAATCCCCGGGAGGGGCCTGAACCAAAGCAAAGACCATTATCGAGAAAATAATCAAGAGGATAGGTATAAGAATTAATCGTTGCAGGATATAGCGCAGCATGATATTTGCTTATCCTTTCTTTCTACCCTGGCGTAATTTTTGGAGGATAAACTGAATTTCCTGCGGGCTGCGCGGAGCAGCCCGCAGGATATACCTAAACTAACAGATGGTCCGGTCAGGAACTACGGTTGGTAGTAGAACTGTTCCGGGTTGGCGTTGCCAGGGGTGCGCAGCGGCCAGTCGTTCCCCAGGGAAATGGGAACATTTTTCAAGCTGTTGTTAATAACAACCACACCCTGCACCAGGGGGGTCAGGCCAACTGTTCCGAGTTCATAAGCCTGGTCCACCCACAGGGTGAAGAGTTCTTTGGCCAGGGCAATTTGTTGTTCGGTGCCGACGGTCTTGCCTTCGTCAATGATTGCGACAATGCGGGCCATTTCGGCGGTCGGTTCAACGCCTTCAGCTCCGTTGGTCTGCAGCCACTGGCGCATTAAAGGCGCAATGGCAAGGCCAGGTTGGCTGCGCGGATCGAACTTGGGCGCGCCGGTGAAGGGGAAGCCTGTGGTGTCTTCATTCCACAGCTCGGTGACGATTTCATTGGCATCGCGCATTTCAAAGTGCACAGCGCGTTCACGAACCTGGACAATCGTCCGGACGCCAACTTCCTGCCAGTCGGCAGCCACCATCTGGGCCACATCCGGCCAGTTGGCGAAGTTAGGGACAACCGAAATTTCAATGCTGAACTGCTTGCCGTCTTTGTTCAGGCGGAAGCCGTCAGCATCGCGTCCGGTCAGTCCAATGCCATCCAGCATCTGGTTGGCCAGGTCCTGGTTGAATTCCGTGTATTTGAAGGCTACATCGTCGCCGGGGTAGTACGGGTGCCACGGGGCAGGTACTGGCTGGCGGGCTTCGCCAAGACCAAGGAACACAGATTCCTTAATTTCATCGCGGTCGATGGCATAGGAAAGCGCAACACGGAAGTCTTTGGATTGAAGCAGTTCTGCAACTACAGGATCCTTGGCATAGGTCTGGTTGAAGGTAATGGCTGCATCGGAGCCGCCAAAGGTCGACCAGGTGATGACGCGGTACTTGCCAGCGGCTTCATTTTCCTTGAAGACCGGGTAGTTGCCCATGATGATGTGGCGTTCCTGCATATCCAGGTCACCAGCAATGGCAGCCAGATTTAGCGCCTGGCTGTCCTGGAAGAACTTGAACTGGACTTCATCAATATAGGGCAGTTGATTGCCTTCGGAATCCACGCCGACATAGTAGGGGTTGCGCTGCAGGACCAGGATCTCATCGGAGACGCGGGTCATGGGTTTCCAGGCAGCCATCACCGGGCGGTCGGGGTTCTCAGCCGGGTTCTTGCGGGTGGCGAACAGTTCGCCCCAGGTCTTGAAGCTGGCGTCAGTGACCATTTTGGCCAATTCATCCGCTTTGGCGTACTTGGCATGGAACTGCTTCAAGTAGTGGGCGGGCAGGAACACCGCATAGGATTTATCGCCGCCGTCCTGATTCGCCAATTCCATCATCAGGGTGGTATTGGGGTTGGTATAGGTCCAGGTAACGGTATAGTCGTCTACTTTGGTGACTACGGCGGTAGTGCCATCTTTGTTCTGCATCCATTTGGCCACTTTCGGGGTCAGGTCGGTGTTCAGCAGAACATCTTCGTACCAGAATAGGATGTCATCCGCGGTGAAGGGCTCGCCATCGGACCATTTTGCGCCTTTGCGCATGTTGATGGTCCAGGTGGTGAAGTCGGCCGAGGATTCCCAGGATTCGATCAGGCGGGGTTCAATGGTACTGCCATCGGGTGAGAAACGCACCAGGGCATCATAAACAACGCGGGTGTAGTTGTTGTAGTCCGATGGGCCAAGGAAACCACGGTGCCAGGTGCCGCCGTAAACGCCGATGCTTTCCGTTACCGGAACGACCAGCGGGTTTTCAGGCAGACGTTCTTCCACGGGAGGAAGTTCACCCTTTGCGACCAAGTCCGCCAGCATGGGGGCTTCTTTGTAGGTGGTAACGGGTTCTACCGGCGTAACTGGTTCTACAGGAACCGCGGTGGGTTCCGTAACCGGTGCGGGTTCGACCGGCGCAGTAGTAGGGGTTGCGGCAGACTGGCATCCGGTGAGCAGAACGGCCAGAATCAAGAGGACGCTCAGCAGAGGCCTGACCCGCAAGAGTTTGTTAGTAAACATGTTTCTCCTTCTCCAGGACGGCTCATGGTTGTTTATGCAATTGGGCCGTCATTACTAAGATATGGTTGGGTCGATGGGTACCGGATGGTACATTGCGAGAATTTAAATTAGTTTTGTTTTTGCTCCTTTCTACTAAAAACACCTAAGGTGCACTTTGACGGATGATCAACTCGGGGTGCAGGATAATTTGCTTGCACCCAACGGGACAATTTTTCATTTGGTCGAACAAAGCTTCCACGGCCCGGGCGCCTAACTCTTGACGGTGAACGCGGCAGGTTGTCAACGCTGGAGAGACCAGCGCTGCCAGGGGGATATCATCATGTCCTATTATGGCAAGATCGTTTGGGACGTTGAGGTTAAGATCTGCGCAGGCTTGTAGAGCGCCAACTGCCACCAGATCATTGTAGCAAAAAATGGCGGTTAATTCATCACACTGTTCGCGCATCAACAAGCCTGCCTGATGTCCCCCGACCACCGTGGGCTGGCAATGGATGATCCAGTTCGGGTCAACCTCGATCCCCGCCTGTTGCATGGCAGTCAGGTAACCTTTTTGCCGCCCTTGCCCGCTAAATGACGATGCCGGCCCGGCCATGTAGCCGATCCTACGATGCCCGCTCTGGATCAGGTGGCGCGTCGCCAGCTCACCGCTGGCTTCGTCATCCAGGAAGACAGTCTGATATTCGTCCGAGTTCTGGCCTTCCAGCCTGCGGTTGATCAACACTACAGCCGGCAACCGGTTGAGTAGATCCGCCAACGCTGAGGCTTCAATACGCGAACTGCATAGAATCAACCCGTCCACCCGCTTTTCTTCGAGGGATTGAATCACCGCAAGTTCACGCTGCGGATCTTCTTCAGTATTGCATAGGAAAACGTGATAGCCCTGAGCATAAGCCAGGGCCTCGATGCCGCGAGTTATATCAGCGAAGAAGGGATTCGACACATCCGGAACAACCAGGCCAATGGTGCGCGTTTGTTGAGTAGCCAGGCTGCGAGCAATGGCGCTGGGATGGTAATCAAGGTCTTTGATGATTTGCTGGATCCGCTGCCGGGTTTCCGGATTAACATCACCCTTTTCATTAATAACGCGAGATACCGTCATTAATGAAACACCTGCCTGCCGGGCGACATCGGACATGGACACTCTATTGGACATGTAGCAACTCGGGGAGAAATTGTTAGCGGTATCGTTAGCGCTAACAATATTATATCAGAGTTGAAATCAGAATCAATACTCTTCGTTAAGAGTTTTGTCACTTCTCGAAGATGAATGTCGTCATTTTTGATTTTTCCTCTAACCAACAATATCGATCTTCATGTGACAGCAGGGAATTGTGGAGCAATTTCCCCGTCACGGCGAACTCATTGCCCCACACTAGAGTTGAAGGAGCCAAACTGATGTTCCAGCCAGTTCAGGCACAAATCAAACCATTGGGCTGCATCCGAGTCCACGTGCTCACGCAGCCCGGCGGAGGTTACTGGGGTCGCCAGCGCCAGGCCGTGCCCGCCATTTTGGAAAATATGCAGCTCGAACGGGACTCTGGCGCGATCCAGCGCGGCGGCGAATTGCAGGGAGTTCTCCACCGGAACGCGCTCATCGGCGGAGGTCGCAAAAATGAAGGTTGGCGGCGTCTGACCCGTGACCTGGCGCTCAAGGGAAGGAATAGGCGCAGGCATAATGGACGACATGCTCTCCAAAATGCACGGATACGCCAGGATTAACGCGTTCGGACGCACCCTCCCCATGGTTCCGATTGCAGCTGCCAGATGCCCGCCTGCCGAGAAGCCGCAAACAGCAATTTTGTCGGGATCCACACCCCACTCTCCCGCGCGGTTGCGAATAAGGTCAAGCGCCGTTTCAGCGTCATTCAGCGGTTTTGGGAAGGCCGCATTTTCAGCGACGGAATAGCGCAGCACGAAGGCCTGGTAACCGGCTGCTAAAAATGCCAGCGCAATCGGTTCACCTTCACGGTCCGAGCAGTAACGGTATGCGCCGCCGGGAAAAATCATGACCGCCGGGCGGATGGTCCCATTAGGCATTGCCGCAGATGGGTTGTGTAGATAGGTCGTGATGGTAACATGCGCGTTACTGTCAAGCGTAATAATTTCGGTTTGCAAGGTTGACGCCTCACTATCGCAAAAATTTTTATTAATTAACGAGCTGCCCTTTATGCAGACCACGGGATCAACACACTGATTTCTCGACCCCTTACGGATTTCATCTAATATGGATAACCTGCCGGTTATTCACGGCATGCTTTATAGGCGTTGATCAGCCCGTTGGTGGATGAATCATGACTCGCCACGGCCTCCGTCCCGGCAAGCTCGGGCAGGATTTTCCTTGCCAACTGCTTGCCTAGCTCAACCCCCATCTGGTCAAACGAATTGATCTCCCAGATTACACCCTGAGTAAAGATTTTGTGCTCATACAACGCAATCAGCGCGCCAAGAACCCACGGAGTTAATTTCGGGTACAAAAACGAGTTGCTCGGACGGTTACCCGGGAAGGTCTTCGCCGGGATCAGTTCTTCGAGCTGCGCGCCGGAGTACCCGGCAGCTTCCAAATCAGTACGGGCTTCGACGGACGTTTTGCCCTTCATTAATGCTTCGGTTTGAGCCAGGAAGTTCGAAAGCAGAATGGGTTGATGGTCGCCCAGCGGATTTTGACTGTTGGCTGCTGCCAGAAAGTCGCTGGGAATCAATTTGGTGCCTTGATGAATGAGCTGGTAAAAGGCGTGCTGCCCATTGGTGCCTGGCTGCCCCCAGATAACCGGTCCGGTTGAATGTTCCACCCACTGCCCCTGGCGTGTGACGCTCTTGCCGTTGCTCTCCATATCGCCCTGCTGAAAATAAGCCGGGAAATGCACCAGGTACTGGTCATACGGCAGGATGGCATGCGACTGTGCACCGTAAAAATTGTTGTACCAGATACCCAACAACGCCATGATGACCGGAATGTTTTGCTCGAAGGGCGTACCGCGAAAATGCTGGTCCACCTGGTGAGCGCCTTTGAGTAATTCCTCGAAGCGCTCCATGCCGACGTATAGTGCAATCGAAAGACCGATGGCTGACCACAACGAGTAACGTCCGCCGACCCAATCCCAGAATTCAAACATGTTGCGGGTGTCGATGCCAAACTTTCGGACTGCCTCGGTATTGGTTGACATGGCTGCGAAATGCTTGGCAACGGCAGCTTCATCCTGCGCCGTTTCAAGGAACCAGTTACGCGCAGCTTGCGCATTAGCCATGGTCTCCTGGGTGGTAAAGGTCTTGGATGCCACCAGGAACAGAACAGTTTCAGGGTTAACTTGTTTGAGGGTTTCGACCAGGTCGGTGCTGTCCACATTGGACACAAAATGTACCCGCAGGTCTGGCCTGGCGTAGGGCTTTAAAGCCTCGCACACCATTTTGGGTCCTAAATCTGAGCCGCCAATGCCGATGTTCACAATATCGGTGATGGCTCTACCGGTATAGCCTTTCCATTCGCCGGAACGGACTGCGGTGCTAAAGCTGCGCATTTTGTCCAGCACCCGGTTGATCTCGGGCATGACATCTTGCCCGTCCACATACACCGGGGTATTCGAGCGGTTTCGTAAAGCCGTATGCAGTACTGCCCGCCCCTCGGTAGTGTTGATCTTATCGCCATTAAACATGGCCTCGATGCGCTGTCCAAGATCGGATTGCCGTGCCAGGTCTAAAAGCAGCGCCAGCGTCCGTTCCGTAATGCGGTTCTTGGAGTAATCAAACAAAATATCGCCAACCCGCAGCGAAAAATGCTCAAAACGGGTGGGATCGGCCGCAAATAAATCTCGCATGTGCACATGTGAAGTCTCGCGCTGATGCTCGACCAACGCCTGCCAGGCGGGGGAATCGACCAACTTTGGCATCATTTTTCTCCCAAAAAAATCCTCGATAAATC
Organism: uncultured Anaerolineaceae bacterium; assembly: GCA_937863605.1. Taxonomy (GTDB): domain Bacteria; phylum Chloroflexota; class Anaerolineae; order Anaerolineales; family Anaerolineaceae; genus Bellilinea. The sequence goes on along the minus strand of CALMGN010000281.1, from coordinate 7,449 downwards.
TCCTGCTCAGGCTCCAGTACTAGCGGCCAACACGCCGTCAACCATTTCCTGGGCTTCCGCCTGGATACGCCCCAGATGCTCAGCACTGATGAAGCTTTCAGCGTAGATTTTATAGACCTTTTCGGTGCCGGACGGCCGAGCAGCGAACCAGCCGTTTTCCGAGGTCACTTTCAATCCGCCAATCGCAGCGTTATTGAACGGTGCGCGGGTCAATTTGGCCAGGATGCGCTCACCAGCCAGTTGCTCGGCTTGCACCATTTCCGGCGAAAGGGTTCCAAGAATAACTTTTCCCTCCGGGGTCACCGGCGCATCCTTACGCGCATAATAACTCTTGCCAAACTGCTGCTCGAGTTCCTGGTAATGCACGCCAGGATCACGCCCTGTAACTGCCAGGATTTCTACCGCTAACAGGTCGAGGATAAAACCGTCCTTATCGGTCGTCCAGACGGTGCCGTCCTGTCGCAGGAAGGATGCGCCTGCACTTTCTTCGCCGCCAAACCCGAACGATCCGTCCAGCAGCCCGTCAACGAACCATTTGAACCCGACCGGAACCTCGCATAATTTTCTTCCAATATGCGCTGCCACCCGGTCGATCATCGAGCTGGACACCAGTGTTTTGCCAATCGCCACCTGACTGCCCCAGCCGGGACGATTTTGGAACAGGTACCAGATGGCAGTCGCCAGGAAGTGATTAGGGTTCATCAAACCCACGCTGGGGGTGACGATCCCGTGGCGGTCATAGTCGGTGTCGTTGCCAAAGGCAATATCGTATTGGTCTTTGAGCTTGACCAGGCTGGCCATGGCATACGGTGAAGAGCAATCCATGCGGATTTTACCGTCATGGTCGAGCGTCATAAACGAGAAAGTCGGGTCCACCCGCGGATTGACCACCTGCAGGTTGAGATTGTACATGTCCGCGATGGTGCCCCAGTAGCCCACGCCCGCCCCGCCCATCGGGTCAACCCCGATTTTCAACCCGGCCGAAGCAATGGCTGGCAGGTTGATGACATGCTTCAAATCTTCAACATAATTGTGGACGTAGTCGATCTGATGGGTTGTGGTGGCAAACAGCGCTTTTTCATATGGAATGCGCTGGACGTTTTTTAGACCGTTTGCCAGAATTTCATTGGCGCGGTCCTGTATCCATTTTGTGGTCTGCGTGTCAGCCGGACCGCCAGTTGGCGGGTTGTACTTGAATCCCCCATCGCCTGGCGGATTGTGCGAGGGCGTGATCACCACCCCGTCCGCCAGGCCGGCTTTACGCCCGTGGTTAAATTTCAAGATGGCATGCGAAATGACTGGCGTAGGTGTGTAACCCGGACCTTGCTGGATGAAGACCTCCACCCCGTGGGCGGCGAACACCTCGATGGCTGTGGCATGAGCTGGCTCTGACAGGGCATGGGTATCCATCCCCAGGTAGAGCGGCCCGCTGGTGCCCTGTGCTTTGCGAAATTCGCAAATCGCCTGGCTGATGGCCAGAATATGCGCCTCATTAAAATTATTGTTGACTGAGGTTCCGCGATGCCCGGAAGTGCCGAAAGCCACCTGGTGGGCCGGATTGGCCGGATCGGGCCGGAAGGTATAGTACGCTGAGATCAGCCTTGGGACATTAATCAAACTTTCGTAAGGGGCAACCTGCCCGGCCATTGGATGAACAGCCATTTTTCCTCCTGCCCGAAACAACCAGAAGCGTATTTGAGGTTGTGCCTAGCGTTGAATCCGCGCTGAGCCGCCTTTGGCAAACGCCTTGACCTGCTCAAGGGTGGCCATAGTGGTATCCCCCGGGAAGGTGGTGATCAATGCACCGTGCGCCCAGCCCAGGTTGACCGCTTCCTGCGGCTCTTCGCCTGTCAGCAGCCCGTAAAATAAGCCCGCGGCGAAGCCGTCTCCACCGCCAACCCGGTCGTATACTTCCAGCTCAGCGGTTGGTGAAACGTAGGTCTGCCCGTCGATCCAGGCAACGGCGCCCCAACTGTGACGGTTGGTCGAATGCACATCGCGTAAGGTTGTGGCAACCACCTTGATCTTTGGATACTTTTCCAGCACCTGTTCGATCATGCCGAAGAAAACACTTGGATCCAGCTTGGACTTGGCGGCAATCTTCGGCCCGGCGATCCCCAACCCGAGCTGCAGGTCTTCCTCGTTCCCCACCAGCACATCTACGTTTTCGACGATGCGGGAAATGACCGACTGTGCTTTGGCCGCCCCGCCCCAGATGTTCCATAATTTGGCGCGGTAGTTGAGGTCAAAAGAGGTCACGGCGCCGGCTTTTTTAGCCGCCTTCATGCCTTCGATGATCACTTCACCAGTCGTTTCGGATAGCGAAGCAAAGATTCCACCACTGTGCAGCCAGCGCACACCCTCAGCGAAGATTGCCTGCCAATCAAAGTCACCCGGCTTAAGCTCAGCAGCAGCCTCGTTGGCGCGGTTGTAGAAGACTACCGGGGCGCGCATGCCGTATCCGCGATCGGAATAGATGGTTGCCATGTTGGGGCCATTGACGCCGTTGTGTGTGAAGTGTTTGTAGAAAGGTTTGATCCCCATAGCGCGCACCCGTTCGGCAATCAGATCGCCGATGGGGTAATCCACCATGGCAGCGACCACGCCAGTCCGCAGCCGAAAGCAGTTGGCTAAGTTGGCTGCCACATTATATTCGCCGCCGCTGGGATGCACTTGCCATTCGGTGGCTTTGCTGAAGGGGACGATGCCTGGGTCAACCCGATGGTTGAGTGCGCCAAGCGAAACCAGGTCTAATGAACCATTCTGGGGGATGTTCAAACCTTTTGCCATGAGCTTTATCCTTTGATGAATTGATGGGTGGTTAATTATTGCACAATTTCTATTCGTTGGCTGACCGAAGTTGTCAACCGCCAGGAGTATTGCCTGGCTTGAGGATCATTCCGCATTTATTTATATGGGCACTTTTATGGCTGGAGTAAGGATTTATCCATTGAATTTATATGCTAGCGCAAGATTGACCGACAGGTGATGATCATTCGATATCACGCCGAATCACGGATGAACAACTCGGGCTCGATCTGGAAAGCGGCCGAACCGCCTTCACCAGTGATGATGTCGATCAGCGCCCGCATCGCCAGCCGGCCAATGTTCGTCAACGCCACGTGCATGGTGGTCAACTGTGGGCGGATGATGGTCGCCAATGGAATATCATCCACTCCAATAATGGCAACATCCTCCGGCACCTTTTTACCGAATTCCTGGCACACCTGCATGGCGCCAACTGCCACAAGGTCGTTATAAGCAAAGATGGCGTTTACGTCAGGTCTGCGCTGTAACAGAACGGCTGCCGCCTCGCGCCCGCCTTCGGTGGTAGGCTGGGTGCTCTCCACAAGCTGCGGGTCGAACGGGATTTCCGCAAACCGCAGCCCGGTTTTATAGCCTTCCAACCGGCGTTGATTGGAAAACGAATTGATCGGACCGCCGATATAAGCAATCTGCTTGCGATCCAAATCCAAAAAGTGCTGCAGTACGCGCTGGGCACTGCGCTGATCGTTGACATTAATCGTAATCAGGTTCGCATGGGGCTCTTTGAGTTCGCGATTGACCAGCACAATCGCCGGAAAACGCTGTACCTGGTACTCCAGCGCCTCTTCTGACTGCCGCGAGCTGCAAAGAATTACCCCGTCAATTCCCTTCTGCCACAGCGTCTCCAGAGCGGCGGTCTCGCGGGCTGCATCTTCATTGGTGTTGACCAGAAAAATGCTGTACAGGTTTTCGAACGCCGCATCTTCCACACCGCGGGCAATTTGAGCAAAAAACGGGTTGGTATTATCCGGCACCACCAGGCCAACGGTGGTCGTCTGTTGTGTCGCCAGCCCGCGGGCAAAAGTATTGGGGCGGTAACCCATCTCATCCACCAGGTCCAGGATGCGCTGGCGTAAATCATCGCTCAACCCGGGTTTATTGTTAATCGCCCGGGAGACGGTCATCATGGATACATTGGCAGCTTTGGCAATATCAGCGAGGGTTGTCCGTTTGATCATATCCATTTCCGCGGTATGATACTTGATAGGTTATAGCGCCGGGATATAATGTTATAATATGGCTGGTTACGTTAGCGCTAACTCAGTTTGATTGTAGCACAAAATATGGCAAAGGAGTGTCCTTCCATTAAGCGGACTTTCCAAATCAAGTGCATTTCTTCAGATCGTGTGACTGAGTCATAATCAAGGTACGGAGGAAACGATCCAATGAGCACAGAATTTACCAAAGCCTACGATTTCAGCGGGCAGAGCATTGTCATCACAGGCGGGGCGGGTGTCCTGGGTGGTGAAATGGCCAGGGCGCTGGCTGAACAGGGTGCGAATGTCGCCATTTTAGATTTCAACCTGCCGGCAGCCCAGAAAATGGTGGACATCCTGGCATCCGTGCCAGGCGCGGGAAAGGTCATTGCCGTACAGGGCAATGTGCTGGATAAAGGCTCGATTCAAGTGGCGGTGGATTTTATTCTGGCGGAATTTGGCAAGATCGACGGCTTGATTAACGCTGCAGGCGGCAATAAACCCGATGCCACCACCAGCGCCGATAAATCTTTCTTCGACCTGGACGAAAGCGCCATCCGGTGGGTATTTGACCTGAACCTGTTGGGCACCATCGTCCCCTCGCAAATTATTGGCAAACACATGGCTGACCGCAAGCAAGGTGTGATTCTCAACGTTTCCTCCATGAACGCTTTCCGCCCATTGACCCGCATCCCGGCCTATTCAGCCGCCAAAGCAGGCGCCAGCAACTTTACCCAGTGGCTGGCGGTGCACATGGCCCAGGAATATTCGCCGCACATCCGGGTCAATGCCATTGCCCCCGGTTTCTTCTTAACCGAACAAAACCGTTTCCTGATGACCGAGCAGGCCACCGGCGAATTGACTGCGCGCGGCAAAAAAATTCTGGATCACACCCCGATGGGTCGATTTGGCAGCCCGGAAGATTTAAACGGCACTGTGTTATGGCTGCTCTCCTCCGCCTCCGCTTTCGTGACCGGGATCATTGTCCCCGTGGACGGCGGTTTTTCAGCCTATAGCGGCGTCTAACCGGCTGGTTTTCCTGCGGGATATGGTTCGTATCCGCGGCAGGCACGCTCAAATATAGGTGGAGGTCTTCAGCGATGATTTATTCTCAAAATTACTCCCCAACCGGATTGCTGGATCAACAAACGATTTATCAGACCCTGGCGCAGGGGCTAGAGGGAAAATTTAACGGGCAGAAAGTCCTGGCCTTAATCCCCGATCACACCCGCTCGTTGCCGCTTCCCGATTTGTTCCGCATGGTGGTGGAAATTTTACGCGGCGCCCGCCAGCTTGATTTTATGATCGCGTTAGGCACCCACCCCGCCATGACCGAGCAGCATATTGAGAAAATCATCGGGATCACCCCGGAAGAACGCAGCACGACTTATGCGAGCATCGGTCTGCTCAACCATACCTGGAACGACCCGGACATGTTGACCTCGCTCGGGACGATGGACAAAGATGAAATCCGCAAAATCGCCGGCCCCAGCTGGCATCCGTCCCTACCCGAAGAAGTGGTGATCCGCGTCAACAAGCTGGTGCTCGAATATGACCATATCCTGATCATGGGCCCCACTTTCCCGCACGAAGTGGTCGGCTTTTCGGGCGGCGCAAAATACATCTTCCCGGGCATTTCCGGCCCGGACATGATCAACGCCACCCACTGGCTCGGAGCCCTGGCGGGTGTGGTCGGCACCATCGGCATCAAGGACACGCCGGTGCGCGCCATGATCCACGCTGCAGCCGCCCGCCTGAAAACCCCCGTCACCCTGGCAGCCTTGATTGTCGAGGGTCACGAGTTGGCCGGCCTGGTGGTGGGTGACGTCTTTGATGCCTGGAACGCGGCCGCCGATCTTTCGGCGCAGCGCCACATCCGCTGGGTCGAGCGCCCGTTCAAACGGGTATTATCCTGGGCACCGGCCATGTACGACGAATTATGGACAGCCGCCAAGGCCATGTACAAACTGGAGCCAGCCGTTGCCGTCGGCGGCGAGGTCGTCATTTATGCGCCGCATCTGGACGTGGTCAGCCATGTGCACGGCAAGTACATCTACGAGATTGGCTATCACATCCTGCCGTACTTCCTGGCAGATTGGGAGCGGTTCAAGCATGTGCCGCTTGGCGTGCTGGCCCACAGCACCCATGTGCGCGGCTCGGGCATGATGGAAAACGGAGTTGAAAAGGCAAATGTACGCGTGGTATTGGCCAGCAAAGTCCCGCCGGAAGACTGCGCCCGCCTTAATCTTGGCTATCTGAATCCGGCAGAGGTCGATGTGGAAGCCTGGAAGGACCGTGAGGACGACGGGATTTTATACGTGCCGCGCGCCGGTGAAATTCTGTATCGCAAAATTCCATCTTCTTAGCATTCTTTGGAATTTCCGATTGGCTCAATAAATTTATTGGCCATTGCATCGCCCAGTAGCCACAAAAGATCACAAATAAAAATAACGGAGCAGCACATGGAAAAGAAATACGCACTCGGGATTCTTGGTCTTGGTGTGATGGGACGCAGCCTGGCGAAAAATTTTGCCCGCAATGGGTTCGAACCGATAGGCTTTGACGTGGCGCCAAAGTTGCCGGCGGACTTCAAGATTAAGGTCACCAACTCGCTCGAGGAGCTGGTTGGCGCTTTAACCTCCCCGCGCACGCTTTTCCTGATGGTCCCAGCCGGTTCACCGGTTGACACTGCGATTGCTTCGCTCAAACCGTACCTTTCAAAAGGCGATTTGATCATCGATGGCGGTAACTCCTTTTTTCTGGACACCGAACGGCGGGTGAAGGAGCTTGCACAGGAAGGGCTGCTGTTCATTGGCACCGGCGTATCCGGCGGCGAAAGCGGCGCTTTGTGGGGCCCGAGTATGATGCCGGGCGGTTCGGCGGAGGCCTGGCCGATGGTGCAGAAGATGTTCGAAGCCATTGCCGCCAAGACCGATGACGGCGAGCCGTGCGTCGGCTGGATGGGCCCCGGCGGCGCCGGGCATTACGTCAAGATGGTGCATAACGGCATCGAATACGGCGATATGCAGTTGATCGCTGAAATCTATGACTTATTACACCGCGGCGCTGGCATTTCCAACCAGGAATTGGCTAAAATTTTCGGCCGTTGGAATGAGGGCGTATTGCGTTCCTATTTAATCGAGATCACCGCCCGAATCCTGGAACGCATAGACGAGGAGACCGGCCAACCGCTGGTGGACTTGATCCTGGATGAAGCCGCGCAAAAAGGTACCGGCAAATGGGCCTCGCAGAACTCCTTCGACCTGGGCATCGCCATCCCGACCATCAACTCGGCAGTCGAAAGCCGCATGATCTCGGCGCTTAAAGCCGAGCGAGTGGCAGCCTCCAAAGTGCTTGGCAGCGCCGGTAAATTCACCGGTGACACCCAGCACTTGATTGCCGCTGCCGAACAGGCGCTGTATGCCAG
>CALMGN010000280.1 GCA_937863605.1 uncultured Anaerolineaceae bacterium | reverse complement strand
TAGACAGCCAGGCCCAACCCGCCTACGATCTCCTGGATTGGCAGCCGTATACGGAGAGTAAAATCATCCCCGCCATCTTCACCAAGCGCGGCTGCGCCTTCTCTTGCATCTACTGCCCATATAGCAAGTTGGAGGGCAAACGCTACCGGCTGAAGAGTCCGAGGCGGGTCCTTTCGGAGGTCCGCAATATCATCCAGAGTACGAATAGCCGTAAAGTAATGTTTTGCGATAACAATTTCAATGCTCCCCGCCGACATGCGGAAGCCATCTGTCTGGCTTTAATAACAGAAAAGACAGATATTAAATGGGGAACGGGAGACCTGCGACCGGCTGGCGTCACAGACGACTTCTGCAAACTAATGGAAGAATCAGGCTGTTTTTACGCCAACCTGGCCATCGAGTCGGCTTCTGAAAGGATGCTCCAGAGCATGAAACGCGGCTATACCGTCCATCAGGTGCGGGAATCCCTGGATGCCCTAAGCCGCTCCCATATCCCATTTAGTGCTTCGCTTATGCTGGGCGCACCCGGTGAGACCCCGGAAACGATCGCGGAGACCCTGGCTGTATTGGACGATTACGAGTTCCCAAACGGAGTCTGGGTCACATTGGGTGTGTACTTATGGACCGATTACCAGGATCTCGTCGCCGAAGCGCGGCGGACCGGTCTTCTGAAAGATGATGAAGAGTTGTTCAGCGGATGTGTCTACCTTTCCCCGGAGTTACCCAGGTCATACCTGCGCGAGTTGCCGGATGCGTTTCGTACCAAGCCAGGCTATTCAATCCAATTCAACAAACCTAGCGAGGCCTGGAATTTATGAATTGCCAGAAGAGTTATTGAGAGGAGATGAATGATGAAGAAAAGTCAGGAGATTGGAACAGTTGGTGGACGGGTCCGCGATTGGCAGCGCTGGGCGCCCTACGCGGCAGTGGCATGGTCGCTAATCTACGCCGTGCTGGGGGTCATCTGGGCGGTGAGCGGGCGCGGGTTTCCTTTCGCCCCCGAAGCCGTGTCCAACATTATGGAACCGCTGCTTGGACGGTTCGGAGCGGGCGTGGCCTGGATCGTCGTGATGCTGTCCGGGATCCCTGCGGCTGTGGTGGGAGCGGCGATGCTGCGAGGAGTAGGAGGCAAGGTATTCCGGCCTCTCCTCATCACTGCCGGAGCACTGCTCACCGGGATCCTTTTGCTGCTCATGACCGGCCTTAACCTGCTGGTCAAGGTCGGTTACATCCCCGGTGTCATCCTCGGTCTCGTCACTGCTGAGAAGATCCAGGCCTATATGGAGTCTTGGACTCAATGGGCGACGATCCACCAATTTCTGTGTCTAATCGGCGGTTTTCTCTGGCTGGCAGCCACCGTCTGCTATTCTCGACGGAGCGGGGGCGCCTGCCTGTATTGTGGTCGCCAGGACAGCCCGGAGGGGTGGACGAGCACGATCACAGCTGCGCGCTGGGGACGGATCGCCTTATATGTGGCGATGGTAGCGCCAGTCTTCTACGCTTTCACCCGTTATGCCTGGGCGCTGGGGTTCCCGCTGGGGATGGGCGAGGAGCGATTCCGAAGCGGTCAAGAGAGTGGGCTGTGGATCGGGGGGCTCTCCCTGGCGACTTTCGGCCTGGTGGGGGCCACCCTCATGCTCGGGTTGGTGCAGCATTGGGGTGAAGTATTCCCACGCTGGATGATCGGCCTGGCCGGGCGCCGGGTTCCGATCGCGCTGGCGGTAATCCCGGCCTCGATCGTATCAGTATTGCTGATCGTGGGCGGCATCGGAATTTGGTCCGGCCTGAACCAGATGGTCGTTAACTTGGTGACCGGTGGGGCGGAAAATAAAGAAATCATCGGGGGATTAATTTTCGAGCTTGGCCCCACCTTGTTGTTCCCGGTTTGGGGTGTCGCACTTGCAGTGGCGACGTTGGGCTACTATTACCGGCGGCGCGGCCAATGCAAGGTGTGTGGTCGTGGCGCCTTGTCCCAACCCACTCAACAACGAGCCAAAAGTAATGAAGTACAATCATAGCCCAACTGGATTGGAGCCTGAATACGCTTGGTTGCTGGTTCTAATCCAACTGGGCTCACCACCGCTCGGCTAGAGTGTCCTTACCCCGCCAAGGTTATAAACCGCAGGTGTCCATACACCTTTCCCCTGATAATACTACATCCGATTCTAAAATGTATCCCTTGACATCTGCTCCTCCCCGCTTTAGGGGGAGGTCGGGAGCTTTCAGGGGTAGGTATTTCAAGTAGGCCATGGTTCAGGAACAAATCTACCCAAG
>CALMGN010000279.1 GCA_937863605.1 uncultured Anaerolineaceae bacterium | reverse complement strand
ATCATCGGGAGTAACACTCCCGCCATAGGTCTTTTGCAGGGTATCTTTTACTCCGCTGGTGAGGTTAGGCGTCGTAGCATCAGCTTTTTGCCAAAGAGAGATAACATGTTTCGCGCCAAAAGATCCACGAAAGTGATCTAAATCTGGCATTAACGCTGTTGCGATTGCTGAGGGACCTTCACCAAGCACGTTTGTAAGCAAACTTGTAATATAAAGTTGGTTTGTAGAATGTGCACGTTGTAGTTCGGGACGTGGGCGATCAGCCAGGCGTGAATCTAGAATTGTCCACTGCCTGTCGAAGCTGCGATATGCGTAACGTATTATCGAAAACGGTTTTGCATCTTGGTTTAATTTGGCAAGTGCCGGTAAGGTTTTGTCATCAATGTTTTTCACACCTTTACTGGCTTTGCGGGCTTCTGTTTCGCGTAAGAGTGCACCGCGCCGATTCGCGGGGGCTGCGAGTAACGCAATCCAACGTTTTTCAAGAACCTGCCTGCTTTCGCCTATTGGCCAGGAGCGTTTGAATTGCACACCATTTTCCTGCCAGGGGAACAAATCTGTCAGTAGCGGGAACTGCCAAAAATCAGTCTGGCTGATGGGTAGGAAAGGGTCGGTCTTGCCGGGCAAGCAGAGCCGCCACCCCTGTTTGTTCAGTTTTTGAATGTCAGCGAAGGTATGAATGGTCGCCAATTGGGCCAGTTTTTCAATCCGCGTTCCTTCCAGGCGGGTGTACTGTACCTTTGCCAATGGGTTTTGTTTTATCTCCTGGTACCGCACGCAAACCGCAATGGCCACCGGCGACTGGATTTGAAAGACGTTTTCAGTCTTGCGCGTGCCTAGGTTGTCGCCTTCCAGATCAATAACCCAGATATCATCAAAAGCCTCGCGCATTTGTTGGCGCATGGCAGCAAAACCCGGTCCGCGCAAATAGGATGCAGCCGAAATAAAACTGACGATGCCGCGCTTGTTATTTTCAATTACTTTCCATAAAGCCCAACGCCAAAAGTAAACATAATCGTTGTATAAGTTTTTGGCATGAACCCCCAATCCGAGTGCGGTTAACGGCTCGAGAAAATCATTTAATAATGGTTTGCCGCCCTGTTCGCCATAGCGTACCCAGCCGCCTTTGCGCTTGACATTGATATCATCAGGGTCAATCTGCTGGCGGTCATAGGGTGGATTGCCGATGCATACTAGCACCGGAGTCGTTTGCTTGATTCTGCGCGCACGGTTATGTTCACGTTCCCAGCCTTTGTACATAAAAGGCGGTTCGAGCGGTGGGGCATTGGGTGATTCGAGCGTATCCGTCAGGTAAATGTGGACGCCATCTTCTGGTGGTTCTGCGTTTTCCAGATCAAAGGCCTGCATCAGTCGCAAATGAGCAACGGTATAAGGACCCACCATGATTTCAAACCCGTGCATATTTTTGGCAGCCTGGGTTGCGGCACTGCGCCGCATTCCAGCACCGCGCACCAGTTCCACTTCAGCCAACGCATGGTCCAATGCTGCCAACAGGTAAGTTCCGGTTCCGGTAGCCGGGTCAAGGGTAATCACTTTTTCATCAGCGAACGAAAATTGAGCGCCAAATTTCTTTTCCAATAATTCGGCTACCAGGTGAACCTGGGTTTGGACTACTTCCACCGGCGTGTAATAAACTCCACGGTCATTGCGTAATTTTGGGTCATATTCCGCCAGGAAATCTTCATAAAAATATAACCAGGGGTCGCTGGCATCCTTCCTGCGTAAGGCCACCAGATCAACCGCGGCGATCAGCCGTTCCAGCAGTTGAATCGGCATTTCGATACCTTGCTGGGCTTGTTCGTCGCCTAATACTTTGAGTACATCCGACAAAAAAGCGTGGTGAGCGCGGAGTTGCTGCACTGCGTCGGGGACGGTAATGTCCTTTTCGCCGCTCAAACGGGCTAAAAGCAAAGTATAGGTGATGGTTTGGGCATAGGCATCGGCAAAGGTGTTATCGTCCGATTCAGGAAAAAGATACTTGCGCCAGTCATTTACCAAGCTACTTAAATTGGAATTTGGATCTTTTAGGGCATCCGATACGTCCGACCGCAGTAGCCGGCAAATGGGTGCTAAAAGTTTTGCCAGCGCTTTTGGCGAAGTCGGGGAAATTGGCTGCCATTGGAGGAAGTCACGCAAAATAACAAATAAGCCATCAGCAACCTGAGCATCGACCGCTTTTTTGCCATCCGTGGTCACGTCCCCTGAAAAGTGAACCGTTTTCCCGATTTTTTCTCCGTTACGAAATAAATTCCATTCGTTCCCATCGGTATAAATCAGGTTGGGCAGATCTTTGAAACGCTCCCATTGCTCTTTGTCGCGGCCTTTTAACTTCTCTGGGTTTGCGCCTTTACCTGGCGCTTTAAGTTCGACATGCCCGACTAGTAACTTTTTGACTGAGACGCCAATATCTGGCCGTCCAATCTTATCGCTCTGCACTTCAGTTACCGATTTAACTTGCAAGTGAACCAGCTGCCCTGTTGCCTCGAACAAGTCCAGCATTGGCTTTTTTAACTGATCTTCAGGATTGAAATTAGCCTGAATCTTGAAGGCTTTGGTAATTTCAGCAGCGAAATTTTCGAGATGGGGCAAAAAAGAGGACATGCGTGGCTCCATTATGATGACGTCTTAATATTTTACAACCGATTTATAATCAATTATGGCAAATGCACCGTCATAAGCACTGAATTGAATTAACTCACCTCAGAAGATGCTCCATTACACGATTATTCATTCCCATGCACTGGGTAAATTCAGGAATGATGTTATTGTCTTACTCAATTATGAGCAGGTATGATTTTGGCAACATACGATGGGATAATCAGCGTAATTTAATCGCCCAATATTAAATCTTAAAATATTACGAACGCTGTAATTCTTAAGTTGCATAGAACGCTTATTCGTGCTAAACTACTAATCGATACACCATATATAGGATAAAATTAAATTTCTATACCATATATGGCGATATTGCTTGAATGCTAGCGGGCGGTAAATTGTCAAATCTGAAGGAAATATTAAGGGAGGTCAATATGCCAAATAAACCAAACGTTTGGGTCGTTCATCGACCGGATGGTACTTGGGGTGTCCAGCGTGAAGGTGGTGTTCGTCCTTCCAGGGTCACTACTACACAACGTGAAGCCAACGAGATCGCACGTCAAATCGCTCAAAATGACCACGTTGATCGTATCACCCAAGGGACTGATGGACGTATCGTGAGCCATGATAGTTTTGGCAACGACCCCAATCCACCGAAGGACACAGAACACTAGGTCCGAGTAGTAGAGAAGCCGCCTGATATTGCAGAGAAGGAGCCACGCCGATGGCTCCTTCGATTATTGTTAACAATCTAGCCTCTTGCCCATTTCTTCCTTCCCAGCCAACATTTTCCCCCTACTCTCGACCAAACTGCACGGCACGGCGAGAAGACCTGCTCCTCGCAGCCGATCTTTGCGTCACCACCGGTCAAATTCGGGGAATCATTTGGCGCTGTAGCGCCCCGCGTCGTCGAAGAATGTGACGTCGGCGTATCCGGCGTAGATCTTCGCGCGGTGCACGGCGCCGGCAGGAATGAAGTAGCGGTCGCCTTTAGCATAAGTTCGCGTATCGCCGGAAATGGTCAGTTCGATCTTGCCTTCCAGCACGATGCCAAATTGCGCGGCATGGGCATGCGCCGGGACATCGGCGTCTTCGGCGAACTCCATGAAGAGGATCTGGTGGGTTGGCGCCTGAGAGAGGTATGCCCTGGCGCCCTGTATGGTGAGGCTGGCTTCGGGCAGCTTGCGGATCGCATCTGGGAACGTGTCGCTCATGGGTCCTCCTGCAGACCGGGCGGTTGCGGACAGCGAGGCCGATTAATGATCCGGTCTCTTGATTTACAGCCATTATGCCATATCCATGAAAAAGCGCCCTCCGTGTGGAGAGACGCTTTTTTATGCGCAGCTGGGACAACGAAAGCGGCGTTTTCGCCACCCATCGCCCGCTAATGGGCTTGCACGAGCGCTCTACTTGCCTAATTGGTCCGTCACTGTGTCCACATCCGTTACCCAGGCGAAGCCAAAGGCAACATTGAGCAGGCTTGCCA
>CALMGN010000278.1 GCA_937863605.1 uncultured Anaerolineaceae bacterium | reverse complement strand
GTAACCATGACTTCATTTTTCTTCAACCGCAGCTTTTTGATCGCTTTTTCAATAGCGATATAGGTGCCGCGGTGGGGACATCCTGCGCAAACAGTGATCGGGCGCGCCGCAGCCAGCTTCAGAGCCTGGGTGTTTCCGGTAAATAAATTTCCAGGAATCCCCAGGTGCAGCACGGACTCGATGCCCTGGACGACCTGCGGAACACCATACTCTCCGATACGACAAAAGGCACCGTCGAGCTTTCCCGTAATTTTTCCGCGGTATCCAATCCTTTGCGCTTCTACATACATGCCGCGCTCGATCAGAGGCTCAAGCTCTTCCAGGATCAGGATCGTTTGGCAGTGCTCGAGCATTTTGTGCGCTTCGGTTGCAGGAAATGGATTGACAACTTTTATTTCGAGGGTGGAAACGTCCTCTTTATTAAACCCGAACGGGGCAGCCGCCTCGAACCCTTCCCCAAGGTAAGCGGCGGCGATACCGGAAGCCAGGATGCCCAATCCACCGGGCTTATTGGACAAGTTGAGCTTATTAATTTTGGCCGCATCAGTGATTTGCCCGGCCTGCTCGAGGCGGTGGATTAAATCCCGGTGCTGGTTTGTGGCAATGACCGAACCAGCCTTGGTGTACCGCTGGATATCCTTGATCAGTAGGGGGGCTTCCTGCGAAACCTGAGCTGGCGCCTCAATCTCAACTTCAGCGTATGAGTCGGCAATACCGGTAACCAGACGCAGGAACACCGGGCCTTTAATTTTTTCCGAGAGATCAAATGCAAATTTGGTTAGCTCGTAGGTTTCGGCAACAGTGGCAGGTTCGAGCATGGGCATATCCGCCATCACCGCGAAGTAACGCGAGTCCTGTTCGCACATGCCGGCGTTGGCGCCAGGATCGTCGGCAACGTAAACCACCAGACCGCCATCACAGCCTGAGTATGCAACTGATATAAGGGTGTCATAGGCTACGTTCAGGCCGGACATTTTCATGGTACATAATGCCCGATGTCCGCTCCAGGCTACCCCAGTCGCGACTTCCAGCGCGACTTTCTCATTAACACTCCACTCGAGATGGGTGTCAATGAGATTCATGGCTAACAGTCTGGACAGACAGCCCGTCGAAGGCGTGCCGGGATAACCTGTGACAGCTTTGACGCCAGCCCGCAGCGCCCCGTAAGCAATCGCTTCGTTTCCGGTAATCAGCTTTTTCAAATCACCCTCCGACTCGCACTTGCAGTGCTCGCTCCAGCGCAGTTAAAGCGCGTTCATTTTGGTCAGGCGTGCCAACGGTAATTCGCAGGCAGGTGGGCATACCCTGGGGGCCAAGCGGACGAACGATCACGCCCTGGCATAACATAGCCTCATAGACCGGCCCCGATGGGATATCAAGGTCTACCAGAACAAAATTCGTCTGGCTGGGGATTGCTTTCAAGCCCATTTTCGAAAGTCCTTGATAAAGCTGGTCGCGGCCTTGCTTCACAATGCGAACACTGCGGTCAATGAATTCCCGATCATCCAGCCCGGCGAGCGCCCCGGCCTGGGCGACGCGATTAACCGGGAAAGCATCGGCTACCCTTTGCAGCATCCGAATGATGCTTTCGTGCGCAATGGCATAGCCCACGCGTATTCCGGCCAGCCCCATGACCTTCGAAAAGGTATGGGTGATGATGAGGTTGGAATGATCCTTTAGATAGAGGAGTGTTTGAGGATAATCCGGGTGATCGACATATTCATAGTAAGCTTCATCGGAAATCAGCAGGCAGTTTTCTGGAATGGCAGCGAGCAGCCGTTCGAACTCATCCCGGTAGGTGATCGTCCCAGTTGGATTATTCGGGTTACACAAGAAGACAATTTTGGTCTTTGGGGTAAGCGCTGCGATGATGCCGTCTATATTAAAACGGCGATCCTGAGTTTGGGGGACCATAATCATCTTGCCGCCCATGCGGGCCGTGACGCTTTGGTACGAGAAAAACGAAAACTGGCTGGTCACAATCTCATCGCCGGATTCGATAAAGGCCATCGCGATCATGGATAGGACGCCATCGACGCCGTTATTGACAAAGAACTGATTGGGATCCAGCTGGTAAATCCGGGCCAGTTTTTCGACCAACATGGGGGATTGGGCTTCAGGATAGTAATGAACATTTTCTTTAATTTCATTAACCATCGCCTGGAGCGCCAAGGGGGAAGGCCCGAGCGGATTTTCATTGGAGGATAGTTTAATCACGTCTTCCAGGCCCAACTCACGTTTAACCTCTTCGATGGGCTTTCCGGGCGTATATTCCTTGATGTCGATAATGACCTGCCGCGTGATTTTATTGATATCGATCATTAGCTCTCCTTATTAGGCGTTGGTGAATATGGAAAAGGATTTGTACATTTCCTGCAAACATCCCATCAAGGCCGCCCTGGCTAGAAGATCAGGCGGAGGTCAAGTTTTCTCTTTCAAGTGCGCGATTAATATCTGAATGGTCTTGGTGATATGTTCTGTATTAATTTGAGCAGCTTTTTGCTCGTCCCCGGCTTCAAGGGCTGCAATGAGTTCGCGATGCTGGGTGTAATCATTTTTGCTGATATCTACCTCTTCTGTGTTTTGATATAGCAGGTCATAAGCAAACATTAATTCCCATAATTGTTCTAATATCGTCGCTAAAATTCGGGAGCCCGATGCCCGAATCGCGATCCAATGAAAATCGCGGTTGGCGGCCTGGGCGTGTTTAACTGATTCGGGAATGTTCCCGGCCACTGTCAGGGGCAGCAACTCGCGCATCTTCTGCATGTCCTCTGGACTAATGCGGCTGGCAGCCAACTCCATGGCCCGGCCTTCCAGCAGAGCGCGCATCACATACACTTCGTGTAAATCGTCCAGCGATAGAGCAGCTACTTTGACCCCTTTAAAAGGCTCGTGGGTTGCCAGTCCCTTGGCAACCAATCGCGCGAAGGCTTCGCGGACGGTCCGTTCACTTACGCCTAATTCTCGCGCAAGTTCGACCTGCCCCATCCGTTCTCCCGGCCTGATCCGCCCGGTGATGATCGCCTTGCGAATGGAATCGTAGGCGATAGTGGCAAGGCTTGAAGTTTTTGGAATGGGTTTTACATACCTGGGTTCTATTTGGGATTTGTTCATAAGAATATGCTGACTTTAATAACTTTCAAGGATTCGCTGCGATGTGCTGTGGTGGAACCAATTCGATTGCAGCCGAAGTTTGAGCTTCCTCAACCTGCGCTGCTCTGTAGAGCAAGCGCCGAAATAGCAATGCTTCTTTCGTTCTGGGCTGAAATTCTTTTTAACGGATATTATTTTATTAAATATACCAATAGGGAATGACTTAAAGCTATAAATTATGGATTGTGCACAATTTATAATTTATTATAGGGTACTGTAAAACATAAAGTCAATATGACAAACGTCCGGCGGTCATCTCGCCGGACATTTGTAATAAGAACCAATCTGCAAAGGTTAGATTTTACAGATCGTCGAGTGAACAATTAATAAACGTCCAAACACTTAGAAGCAAGTATTTTAAGTTTGATTGATAGGATTACTGCTTTGGCCCTGTGTTGAGAACTTCTACTGGGACAGCGTCGCTAAACTGCTGGAAATTGTCATTGAACATTTTTGCCAGCTTATGCGCCTGTTCATCATAAGCAGAGAGATCAAGCCAGGTGCTGCGCGGTTTTAGTGCATCCGCCGGTACACCCGGGCAGGACTGCGGAACCATGACCCCAAATACCGGGTCGGGTTCATAGGGCACATCCTTTAAAGCGCCGCTGAAAAGTGCATCGATCATGGCGCGGGTATAGGAGATTTTCATCCGCTGCCCGATCCCGTACGGCCCACCGGTCCAACCGGTGTTGACCATCCAGCACTGGGCCTGGTGTTTGCGGATTTTCTCACCCAACAAGCGAGCATATACCATCGGGTGGTGGACCATGAAAGGGCCGCCAAAACAGGTGCTGAAGGTGGCCTGCGGCTCCTTGACCCCTTTTTCGGTCCCGGCGACTTTCGCGGTGTAGCCTGATAGGAAGTGGTACATGGCCTGCTCCGGGGTCAGGCGCGAAATGGGAGGCAACACGCCGAAAGCATCGGCGGTTAAGAAAATCACATTGTCTGGGTGCAGTCCCATTCCGGTGGGTTCGAAATTATCCAATTGGCTGAGGAGGTAGGAAGCGCGCGTATTTTCGGTGATTGTTTCATCAGTCAAATCTATTTTGCGCGTTTCGAAGTCGATGACAACATTTTCCAGGATCGTTCCGAAACGGCTTGTCATGGCGAAGATTTCCGGTTCATCCCTGGCACTGAGATGGATGACCTTGGCATAACACCCGCCCTCAAAATTAAAGATACCCGTATCACTCCAACCGTGTTCGTCGTCACCGATTAAGCGGCGCTTTGGATCTGCTGAAAGCGTGGTCTTACCGGTTCCGCTCAATCCAAAAAACAGGGCTGTATCCCCGGCTGCCCCAATATTGGCCGCACAGTGCATGGGAAGAATGCCCTGCAGCGGGAAGAGATAATTCAGGACGGTAAACACTGTCTTTTTGATCTCTCCAGCGTAGCGCGTCCCGGCAATTAAGGCCAGTTTTTGGCCGAGATGAATCGCTACGACCACATCCGAACGGGTGCCATCGATTTTGGGCTCGGCTTCAAAGTCGGAGGCTACCATCACGGTAAATTCAGGCGAGAAATCTTTGGAGGGCACCGGGTCGGCGTGCAGGAACATATTGTAGGCAAACAGGCTTTCCCAGGCGGTATCGGTGATGATCCGCGCTGGGAAGCGGTAGACCGGGTCGGCACCACCATAGCAATCCTGAACGAACAGCTCTTTGTGGCTGAAATATTCCATGATACGGGCTTTCAAGTGCTCAAACTTATCGGGTTCGAAGGGTCTATTAACCTTTCCCCACCAGACATGCTCCTGGCTGGAAGGCTCGCGCACAAAGAATTTGTCATTCGGCGAGCGACCGGTACACTTGCCGGTATAAATAACCAGGGGGCCATTTTCAGCGGTAAGTGCTTCTCCACGCTGGACGACCTCTTCGTACAATAAGGGTGGCGTGAGGTTGCGGTAAATTTTCTTCGTTTGCATGACGGTATTTGTAACCAATTCAAAACGGGAGTTAAGATTATCAAACATGTATACCTCGCCTTTTTCACCCAACCAGGATATTGGCTGTTCGGTTATATCTGAAGATCAGCAGCGGATCCATTTTTATTCGTTCCCAGTCACCAGTGCAATAATCGCCATCCGGATCGGTACGCCATTCGCTGCCTGGCGGAAATAGGCCGCGCCTTCATATTCATCGACTTCCCTGGCAATTTCATCCAATCGCGGGAGGGGATGCATGATCGTGATGCCGTGTTTGGCTTTCCGGAGAAATTCATTATTGACCACATAGACACCTTTCAGGCGCTCATATTCATTTTCATCGGTAAAGCGTTCTTTTTGAACGCGGGTCATATACAAGACGTCACTTTTTACGGCGGCTTCTTCCAGGTTTGTGGTTTCGATGACTTCGATCCCGTCACTTTGCAGAGCTCTGGTGAGTTCCGCCGGCATCTTCAGCTCTTGAGGTGAAACGAAGTAAAATCGCGGGCCATACTTGCCCAATAGCCAGGAAAGTGAATGGACTGTGCGCCCATTTTTCAAATCGCCGGCCAAGGTGACGGTGAGATTATTCAACCGGCCTCTTTCTTTCTGGATAGAATACAAATCCATCAAGGCCTGGGTTGGATGTTGGCCAGCGCCATCCCCACCATTAATGACCGGCACGTTGGCCCCATCGGCCAGTTCTTTGGCGCTGCCTTCGACCATGTGGCGGATGACGGCTACATTGGCGTACCCATTGATCATTTTGCCAGTGTCGTGCAGCCTTTCCCCTTTGACGGCTGAGTTGGACGTCTTCGCGTCGGTCACGGAAACCACATGTCCACCCATGAGCAGCATGGCGGTTTCAAAAGTCAGGCGGGTCTGGGTGGAGGGTTCGAAGAACAGGGTAGCCAGAACCTTTCCGGCCATATTGGTCAGGCTTCCTCCCAAAGCCATCACATTTTCATAACGGGCTGCCGTTTCCAAGATCAGGCTGATATTTTCCAGTTTCAGATCTTTCACATGCAGAATATCTTTGCCTTTGAGCATTGTTGGCATATTTCCATTCCTTCTTTGGTTATGATTGGATGTACGCGGTTTGCACGGTGACCAATACGCTAAACGGCATTTTCTTTAACAGGTAATTGCGTTTCGCAGAAAATGTAAACAGTCTGCATTCGCTGCAAGAAACCTCAAGCAGTGAGAGAGAAAGGTTTTGCGCCAGCATGCTGCAGGCGTGTTCATGACCAACCTTTAGGCTTTTATATTCAGTGCTACTGATCTTTTGTCGCACTAAGTGCTGGCCACTGTTCGTTCCAACATTTCAGGCATCTGTTGATTACTTGAGCGGCTCGCTGCAGTGCTCCAGGGTAGGTGGGAAATGCCCTTGGCCAGGCTCGGCGACAATTTCGCCTTTCCAGAGAACGCGCTTGCCGCGCTGGAACGACATCTCAGGCCAGCCCAATACCGTGCGCCCTTCGAAAAGGGTATAGCCCACATTACTGTGCTGGTTATCGGCGCGGATGGTAAATTCGCGGTTCGGGTCAAATACGACCAGATCGGCATCTGAGCCAACCGCGATGCTGCCCTTGCGTGGGTACAGGCCGAAGATACGCGCCGGGTTCTCACACAATACCTGCACCAGCCGTACCAGGCTGAGATGGCCTTCGTTCACGCCGCCCAGGTAGGTCATGGGCAGGAGTGTTTCGATCTGCGGTGATCCAAAGCCCTGCACCAGAAAATCTCCATTCACATCTTTGGCCTTGGGCGCGTGATCCGAGGCCACCACCGAAAGTGTGCCGTCGCGCAGGGCAGCCCACAGTGCCTTATTATCCTGGGCTGAGCGGATGGGCGGGCCAATTTTCGCCAGCGCGCCGCGGGTTTCGATGATATCCTGAGTCAGGTTCAAGTACTGAGGACAGGTTTCAGCATATACTGGCAAGCCTTCTTGCTGGGCCATGCGGATCGGGCGCAGGGCGCGCTCGGCAGTGACATGCGGGATATAGACCTTACAGCCAACCACCTCAGCCAGACGAATGGTGCGGAAGATGCCTTCTTCTTCCAGCGCAGCCGGGCGTGAGGCATTAAAGAACTTGGCCGAAGCATTCGGTCCTTTGAGATATTTGTCTTCCAGGTAATCGATGGCGCCGCCGTTTTCGCAGTGCACGATCGCCATGCCATTGCGCTCCGCCAGGATATCCATCCCTTTGATCAGCTGGTAATC
>CALMGN010000277.1 GCA_937863605.1 uncultured Anaerolineaceae bacterium | reverse complement strand
TGATTAGAGGGTAATTTCCGCTCACTCTGTGAGTGAGCCTGCCTGCACCGAGCTTGCCGAGGTGTGGAAGTGATATAGAAAGTGAAACGCTCTCTCGCGAAGCGCATGTCATCCCCTGGCAGGGATATGTGCAGAATTAGGGGGTGCTTTTTTGTTGTGCATATATAGAGAATTTATATAATTATCGCTATGGAGGGATTTTATAGAAACCCTCTAATCAGCGGTTATTGCATTCAAATAGGACCTTGCTCATAAGCAGTGTTCAACCCCGCCTGATTATCCAATCCAATAGAATGGAGCAATGGGATTCGTTGTGATAAACCGTCTATCGACAAGGATACCCCCTTGGATCACAGCACATCCTTCTCCCTGCGCTCCAACTTTTTCTCTACCTTATTCGTTCAGCGATCAGCCAAATTCAAACCCGGCTGGTCGCTCTTAATTTCCAGATCAGACGAGGAGACCATCATGCAAATGTTCAATCGTTCCATATGGGGCAAAGCACTAGTCATCGCGCTTGTCATGGTCATGCTTACAACCAATGTGGTTCAGGCAGCCAGACCCGTCGCTATTAGCACGCCGACCAGCGGCGAGGTAGTCAGCGGGACGTATCTTGTGACTGGAACCGGGGGCGGAGCCGCGACCCAGGTAGCCATTGACAGTGGCGCCTGGCAGGCAACCAGCGGCGGTAAGAACTGGTCCTACAACTGGGACACCACCATTTTTAGCGACGGTCCGCACACCGTGTCCGCCCGATATGCAGATGGCTCTAGTACAGCCAGCGTGAATGTGACAGTTTCCAATGGTGTAAGCAGTCTGCGCCAGCCAGCCATTGGGGAAGTTCTGATTAACGAGTTCGTCGCGGTCAATGGCACCGTGCAAACCAGTGAATGGGTCGAGTTGTACAATACCACGGCAGAATCGCTGGATATCAGCTCCATGTGGATCGATGATATTGTTGCCGGGGGCAGCGCACCCCAGCAAATTCCTGCCAGCACGACGATCGCAGCCGGCGGTTATTATGTTATGACCCTTGGCTCATTTCTGAATAACACCGGGGATGATGTGCGCTTTCTGGGTCAAGACGGAACCACCGTTCACGATGCCTACACTTACAGCGCAGCCACGACGGATATGAGCTGGTGCCGCAAGCCGGATGGCGGCGGCTGGAGTGTCATTGAATGCAGCCCAACCCAGGGCAGCACCAACACCCCTCCCCTGCCGGCTGGCACCTGGACACCTGGCACCCTTGAAATCCATGTCTTGAACGTTGGTCAGGGCGAGTCGCAACTCATCATCAGCCCGACCGGCAGAACCCTGTTGATCGGTATTTCTGAGGAAAATTGGAACACCAACCAGGGCGCAACCTGGGTTGCCAGCGAGATCCGCCGCATTACCGGCGGCAGCCATCTGGATTATGTGATGGCATCCCACTGGCATTTGGATCACATGGGCTACGCCGGTTATGGCGGCATCTGGTCATTGCTCGAACAACAGGGAATTACCGCGGATGTGTTGATCGACCGCGATGGCGGCACCTGGGTGGACACGAACACCGATGGCATCTGTGACCCTGACCTGGAAGTCGTCTGGCACAATGCCGGGACAGTCTCCGGCACGGCCCGCAACTGGGTTTGTTGGGCAACCGATCCAACAACCATTGGCGGAAGGATTCGCCAACTTGCCCAAATTAATTCCACCACGCAAATCGATCTTGGCCTGACCAATGGCGTCACCGTCAAGGTGGTACAGGTGGATGCCCAGGGCGTCATGCAGGTGGATGGAGTCACTCCCGTCGCAGGTGATCACACCCTGGATGCACTGCCTACGTCTGAAAACGATTATTCGATCACCCTCTGGCTCAACTGGGGTAAATTCGACTTCGTGGCCGGCGGCGATACGGATGGCGAATACGCCACCAGTTCGTTTGGTTATTCCTATAACGATGTTGAAACCGATGTTGCCGCGCGTATCGGACAGAAAGTAGAAGTTATCTGGGTTAATCACCACGGTTCAGCGCATTCAACCAACGCAAATTACGTCGGTATGCTCAACCCGGACGCAGCCATCTTCAGCGCAGGCAGCACCAACACCTACGGCCATCCAGATCAGACCGTACTGGACCGGCTGTACAACAACGGCACCATGCGTTATCTGACCCAAATTGGCGATCCAACCCGCAATTACTATGATTCTGTCATCGCAAATGCGAATGTGATGGTTCAGGTCACCGATGGCGTCAACTACACGGTTCATGGAACCCCGTATGTGGCGACCGATCCGGTTGTAACACCGCCCGCCTCGCGCACCCCGGTGGTTGGCGAAGTGTTGTTGAACGAGTTCTTGCCCGCGCCGCAAACCCTCTTCACCACGGAATGGGTCGAACTGTATAACCCAACCGCTGACCGGCTGGACATCAGCGGCATGTGGATCGATGACCTGTTGAATGCCGGCGGCGCGCCCAAACAAATCCCGGCAGCTACCATTCTCGAACCTGGCAGCTACTATTTCATGGAAATGGCAAGCTACCTGAACAATACCGGCGACGATGTGCGCCTGCTGGGTACGGATGGCGCCACGGTTTACGACGCTTATACCTACACCAGCACTAGTTACGATCTCTCTTACTGCCGCCTGCCGAACGGCGGAACCTGGGCAGCCAACTGCACAGCCACGAAAGGAACATCCAACCAGTAAAAGGTCTTGAATTCCTCTCCCCGGTTTGCGCAAACCGGGGAGAGGAATTAATTTTTTAGGAATAAAAACATGCCTTTATCCTCACTTCTCGTTCAAGCCTTCAACGACCATCCGCTTGGGCTGTGCGGTCAGCACGATCCCGCCAAATCCGTCGCGAGCGTGGAAAGTGTCGAGCAGCGATTAAATCTACTCACACTCGGCGCAGTGCTGGATACAAACCACCTCAACGCGGAACGCTGGTCTGCGCTGGCAGCGCTTCACGACCATTGGCTGCTCGACCCCCCGCAGGCGGCTTATAAATCATCCCCGCAAATTCTGGCTATCATGCAGCAGTTGCATATTGCTGGGCCACAGTATATTGCGCGGGTCTGGTGGCAGATTTGCCGCGGCGTTCAGGGCCGCTTTAAAGGCTCGTGGCGCGATCTGCTCAAAGCCAACGATGACAATGCCCAAACTTTGCAGCGCTATCTGCAACAATCCCAGACAACCTTTCCAGTCTTCGCCGGGCCAGTCATCTCTGCGCGCTGGCTGGATCTGATACACCGAATAGGGGGCGTTACCCTGCAGGACTGGGATAGGCTGACCGTAACCTTGCCGCCCGAGCAGATCAAAACAGCCCGGAAGTTTGGTATTACTGAGGCTGAGGTCCATCCGCTGGTTTCCAGCGCGTTGGAAGTCTGGTCAACTTCGTGCCGGAATCTGCCAGCAGAGTCCTGCGGTCTGGCCGGATGCCCGGGGAAATGAACAAGGGTGTTTGTTCCTGCGTCTCGAAAGACCCGTAATTTGTGCTGAGTTTGGCGCTGGCTGAGGCAGTCCGGTTTGTCATGCTGGCTGTCCGGTTGGATTTTGGGTTGCTTGCCCGGATACCCCCCACGAGTCGAGTCGTATATACCCTTAATAAATTGAATCGGTATCTGCCCCATAAGCTTTGTGGTTCGAACAAAAGAGGTAAGCTACAATTATGTTCTAAAGGAAAAAGGCATGGACACAGATAACTCTGTTCAAACCACACAAATGATCGACGACCCGGCCGTCATCGACCTGGGTGTTGGTCAGCCGCAACTGTCTCTCCTCCCGCTGGAGAGGATCCGCCAGGCGGCGGAAATTCGCTTTGCACAAAATGACCCGACCTTCCTGCAATACGGTGCTGAACAGGGCGATGGGTACCTGCGTCAGGGGTTGGCACACCTCCTGACAGAGCAGTACGGCTTCCCGGTATTTCCCAAAAATCTCTTTATCACCAACGGCGCTTCCCTGGGGTTGGACCTGACCTGCACCTTGTTTGCCAAACCGGGTGATACCATTTTTATTGAAGAGCCTTCGTATTTCCTGGCGCTGCGCATTTTTGCCGACCACCATTTGCGCCTGGTGTCTATCCCCGTGGACGAGAACGGCCTGGTGGTCGAAGCCCTGGAACAAGAATTGAAAAAGGTGCGGCCCACTTTCCTGTACACGGTCTCTGCCTTTCAAAACCCGAGCGGGTACACGCTGTCCGAGGAACGCCGCGCCAGGTTGGCGCAGCTTAGCCGCGAAAACGGCTTTTTGATCATTGCGGACGAGGTGTATCACCTGCTCAACTTCTCGGCCGAGCTTCCCAGGCCTTTTGCCGCTTATACCGAGGAGGGGAACATTATTTCGTTGGGCTCGTTTTCGAAGATCCTGGCTCCAGGCTTGCGCCTGGGCTGGATCCAGACGGACCCCCAACGCGCCAAAGCTTTCGCCGCCTGCGGACTGCTCGACTCGGGCGGCGGCCTCAACCCGTTTACCTCGGCGATCGTGCGCGGGTTGGTGGAGAGCGGCGGGTTGAAGGCGAATATCGAGCACCTGTGTACGACCTACCAGGCCCGCGCGGCATCCATGGATGCCGCCCTGCGGAAGTACATTCCCGGCGCCGTTTACCAGGTTCCGCGGGGCGGATACTTCTTCTGGATCCGGCTGCCGGACGGCAGGGATGCGGAAGCGCTGATGAAACGCGCGGAAAAGTTTCAGGTGAGCTTTCGACCGGGGGTGCGCTTCTCCAGCCGGGGAGCGCTGCGCGATTATGCGCGCCTGTGTTTCGCATATTATGAGGCTGACCAGCTGGCGGAGGGGATTGCGCGGTTGGGCCGGGCGCTGGAGTAAAGAAGCGATGGAAAATGGATATTCCAACCAGGATGTGCTGAAATTTCACCGCGAGATCGACGCGCTAAACTGGCAGTTTGGCGGCGAGAAAATGCGCTACTATTTCTTGCACCGCTCGGAATTTTTACCGCATGCGGTCGTGTCCCGCGGGACCCAGATTGCCCGGCTGGGTGCTTCGCCCCGCGCAGATCTCGGCGCGTTCGTGGTGGACAGCCGCTACGGCAAAATGGCCCTGGATGAATATGTCCAAATAGCCCCGGTAAATGGGTTGATCTGCCTGCATCACGGGCGAGTTGTCTACGAACGGTACCCGCGTATGCGCTCGTTTGACCGACATCTGCTGATGTCGGTCAGCAAAGTTTTTATTTCGCTGGCGATCGCGCAGGTGGAAGCGCGCGGTTTGATCGACACTCGCCAGACGGTAGATTTTTATCTCCCGGAGTTAAAAGGAAGCGGATGGGAAAAGACTCCCGTGCAGGACGTGCTGGATATGGCCTCAGGGATCAACGCACCCGAAGAGGAGGATGGGTTTACCAATCCGAACCACCCGTACTACCAGTATGAAGCTTCGTTGGGCTGGCTGCCGGCATCCGGGCAGGCGCAATATTCGACCTACCGGTATATGACCAAGCTGAAACGCAAAGACCCACCCGGGCAGCGATACGAATACACTTCAGTGAACACTTTTTTGCTGGCCTGGCTGGCCGAAAGTCTGACCGGGCTCCCAACCCATGAGATCATCTCCCGGAAAACCTGGTGCAAGATAGGTGCGGAGGCGGATGGACTGCTGTCCATGTCGAAATCCGGTGCTCCAGCCGCGCATGGCGGACTGTGTACCACCCTGCGCGATCTGGCCCGCTTTGGGCTGCTCTTCACCCCAAGCGGGCGGGCGGACCGGAGCGAGGCGGTGATCCCGGCGGCATACCTGGCGAAGATCCAGACCGGTGGCCGCCCGGGACTGTTCGACCACGGTCCTACCGGGCCGTCCATCCTGCAGCGCCTGCACGGCGAACACCCCCGGCATCAGGTTGACCAGTGGGACTACGTGCTGGAAGACGGCGATTTTTTCAAAGGTGGTTATGGCGGCCAGGGCCTGTACATTTCCCAGGCCCGGGATCTGGTCATCGCCTATTTTGGGACGCCGTTTGATGTGTCCATGCAGACCCACGAGCTGGAATGGATCACACGCCAGGTAGTAAAAGCAGGCCTTTTCGATAGATAGAAGCGGCCCGAGCCAAGGCAATGATCACGAAATGTAGTTATTCTGCGTGGCAAACGCAGGACGATTCAATTAATTCTTTAGGATGAAACCCATGGATGACCTGCAGACCCGGTTGATCGATCGATTTGGCAAGGAAAGTGTTTGGATAGGCGAAGCCCTGGCCGGGCGAGGAAGCAGTTACCTGGAAGCCGCACCTTTAAAAGCCAGGGCTTTACTGCGCCCGGGCAGTACGGAAGAGGTTGCGGAGATGCTGCGGATGTGCAACGCAGCTGCCCAGCCGGTCGTTCCGCAGGGCGGGCTGACGAACCTGGTTTATAGCACGCACACAACGGAGGCTGATATCGCTCTGACACTCGAGCGGATGAACCGGGTGGAAGAGATTGATCGGCTGGGCGGGACGATGACTGTACAATCCGGGGCGACTTTGCAGAAAGTCCAGCAGGCTGCCGAGGCCGCCGGGCTTTTCTTTCCTCTGGACCTCCCGGCGCGCGAATCCGCAGTGATCGGCGGGCTGATCGGAACCAACGCCGGGGGCTTGCGGGTGGTGCGCTACGGGATGATGCGCGAAATGGTGTTGGGGCTGGAGGCTGTACTGGCCAACGGGACGGTTCTGAACTCGATGAACAAGATGCTCAAGAAAAACGCGGGCTATGATTTGAGACAGCTGTTTATCGGCTCGGAAGGGACGCTGGGAGTGGTTACGCAGGCGGTGCTGCGCCTGTGGCCAAAACAGCCCGCCGCTGCCACCGCCCTCCTGGCGGTTGACAGCTTTGCTCAGGTGGCGGAGCTATTGGTGCTGTCAAAGGGCAGGTTGAGCGGCCAGCTCACGTCGTTTGAGGTGCTGTGGAACGGATTTTACCGGCTGACGACCACACCGCCTGCGCCCTCCATCCCCCCGCTGGACCCCGGGTCGGATTACTATGTCCTGGTCGAATGTCTCGGGCTGGAGCAGGGCGAAGAACAAGCCCGCATGAACGCCATGCTCCAACAGGCGCGCGAGATGAGCCTATTCACCGAAGCGGTGGTTGCCCAGTCCGCCAGTCAACGGGCGGCGCTGTGGCGCGTGCGGGAGGACACCAAGCAAATGGAGGCTCAGTACTGGCCGACCTTTCACTTCGACATCAGCCTGCCCATCGCGGCTATGGAGGGGTATCTCGGGCAAATCCGGGCCGAACTGGTTGGGGCTTTTGGGGACGTCAAGATATGGATCTTCGGCCACCTGGCCGACGGCAATTTGCACATCGGGCTGTACGGCAGCTCGATCCGGGATGAAGACCACCCGCGGGTTGAGCGGATCGTTTACCAGCCCCTGGCAGCGCTAAGCGGCTCTGTCTCCGCCGAGCACGGCATCGGACTGCGCAAGAAACCTTACCTGGGGCTCAGCCGCACACCGCAAGAAATCGCGGTCATGCGCCAGTTGAAGGCCGCGCTCGACCCACGCGGAATCCTCAATCCCGGGAAGATTTTCGACCCCGTCGAAACGTCAGAGCACTAGCCAGGTTCCGAGGTTGCGTTCCCTGGCGCGGCGATAGATTTCAGGCGCGACCGCCATGTCATCCATGGCCAGGCCCAAATTCATTGCCAGCGTGCGCTCCCGGGCATCCTGGCGACCAGGTTTCAATCCCGCGACCAGGTCGGCCAGTTCGGCATACGGTTCAGGGGTCTGCTGGAAGTAGCCGGAGCGGCGGTGGTCGGCGAACTGGGGCAGGTCATCGGTGCAGATGCGGTCCATCTGCTTGAGCGCGTCCCCGCTCCAGTAGGAGTCGTAGTCAACGGCGGAGCCAAACCCGCCCGGTTTAAGCCAGTCTTTCTGGATGGTCGGCTGCGGTTGGCGCAGGATTGGTCCGGAAGTGACGACCAGGTCGCTTTCCACCACTGCCTGGCGGGGTTCTTTTACCCCGATGATTTCGAAATTAAATCGGGAGCGCATCTCGATGATGTAACGTTGCTGGACGGCAGGGATGATATCGTAGGCATACACTCGGCGCAACGGAAAAACGCTGGCCAGTGCGATCAGATTTGACCTGCCCTGGGCACCACAGGCCAGAATACCGGCCACTTCGCTATCTGGGCGGGCAAGGTGGCGGGCTGCGATGGCGGTCTTCGCGCCCGTCCGGTAGGCGGTGATCCAGGTGCAGTCCATGACCGCGTATGGCAAGCCGGTCTCAACGTCGTTAAGGATGATCAGGCCGGTGATATAGGGCAGGCCGCGCAGGATATTTTCAGGGAAGCCGGAGACCCACTTGATCCCGGACGAGCGCAGGGAAGGAATGTAGGCCGGCATGGCGTGGATAAAGGCCTCCGGGAGCGGGTGGATGGCGGGCTTGGGCGGCATTTCCACACCGCCCTGGCTCTTTTCGAGGAATGCCTGTTCGAGGAGGCGGATGATCGTGGGCATATCGAGCGCGACCGCCTCAACATCCGCGCGGGATAGGTATAGGATTTGATGGTCCGTCATAAGAATCTCCGGGTAGCAGAAGTCGCGCCAAAACAAAATACGCTGTGCGGTAATAACTGTGCTACGAGTTACTATTGTATAATATTGCATCTGCCACCGCTAATCTTTTTCAAGTCGAAATTAAATTAGTTCGGTTGGTTCCGTTATCCCATGCGAATTATCAAGCAATGCATAACGGAAGGATAAATTGGGGTTAAGAATGGTGGGCGGGAGAGCACCATCTTTTCTGGGAAGAGTCTGGAGCTGAGTTGGATTGATACTTCTGCATTAGTGTTCGCCAAGGAGGAATCCCATGCAAGTTAAAGACACAAGCCAAAGTATGCGGATAGGGGGAGCTTCAATTGCCTGGATTACCCTGTATGGGGCGTTATGTGGCGTAACGTCATTAATCCCGGTTTTTCCTTATGTGGGCGGCGGCGGTTATGTGCCGCTGCAAACCATGTTCTCCGCGATTGCCCCGATCCTGTTGGGCAATGTAGGCGGCATTGTGGCGGCAACCGTCGGCGGCGTGATTGGCATGTTTGTCGCCCCGGCTGCGTTTCCCCTGCAACTGGTCGATGTGGTCCTGACTGGAACGCTACCGGCATTTGTGGTGGGATTGCTGATGAACTCCAACAAGCGCTGGCTGTGGGGGGTGATCTGGTGCATTCTGATCGGGATCTTAGGCACACTATTCCCGTTCTTTGTACCCGGCAGCAGCGCAGGGTTTGCCGCCCCCGCCAACCCGGTTACGTACGTTTTGCTCGTAGCCTATTACTGGGTGATCCCACTGGTTATCATCCTCTCTCCGCTCGGGCGGAAGAAGTTACCTGAGTGGATCCGCGGAACTGACCGCAAGTACAAGTACATCGGCCTGGCGATCACCTTTGTCGCCGGCCTGTTGACCTGGTTCCTCCCCTGGTCGCTGCCCTATTGGTATGTGTACCAGTACGAACCTTCGATGGGCGTGGCTACCCTGATCGGGTATATGTGGTGGGTGCCGCTCTTCTCCCTGGCTATTACGGTCATCACGGTGCCCCTGGTAGAGGCGCTCCGCCGAAGCGGGCTGCCCAAAGTACCAGGCGCGATCTGGTAAGATTTCTCCAGACTCTTCCCCGGTCTTCTCTGAGGCGTTCGCCGACCTGGGCCGCTCACCCTTCACCGGCTAAGCCGTATTTAGTTCGAATCCAAGGATCTCGATGGAATATTTTGAAATTGAGCTCGAACAGGCCACCTTTACTTATGAAGATGGCGTAGAGGCTCTTACAAACCTTCAATTCTGCGCCCGGGCAGGCGAATTCGTCGTTATCCTCGGGGCAAACGGTGCCGGAAAATCCACTCTTTGTTTTCTGCTCAGCGGGATCGTTCCACATATTTATGGCGGGCGGCGGGAAGGGAAGGTCACTGTTGCCGGTCACGATCCCTGGGACGAGCCCCTTTTTATAACCGCGAAATACTCTGGCGTTTTGCTGCAGGACCCCGAAGTTCAGCTTTTTAACCCCAGCGTTTTCAGTGAAATGGCCTTTGGACCATCGAATCTCCAGGTCGAGCGCGAGGAGATTATCCGGCGGGTCGATTCGGCGATCTTGATGCTGCACCTGGACGGGCTTGAAAAGCGCAACCCGCGAGACCTTTCAGGCGGGCAAAAACAGCGCGTCGCCCTGGGCGCAGCGTTGACCATGCGACCGAAGGTGCTGGTGCTGGATGAGCCGACCTCGCAGTTGGACCCGATCGGACGCGCCGAAGTCGTCGAGGCGATTCACCGTCTTAAATCGTCCGGTGAGATGACGATCGTGATGACCACGCACGAGACAGACGATATTCTCGACCTGGCTGACCAGGTGCTGGTCCTGGACCGGGGAAAAATTGTCCTTTCGGGAACGCCACGCGATGTCTTTTCGCAGCCCCAGGTACTGCGCGATGCCGGTATTAAGATTCCAGACGCGCTCGACATCCTGATGAAGGTGGATGAGCTCGGCGGCTGCCCGACAGAACTGACGGACGAGCAGATCGACCACCTGGACGGCAGCACAGTCGGGAGCCATGTCGCCGAGCTGATCAGCGCCGGACGCCTGGAGGTTGTCGGACCGCGAGAAGCGCCTAAAGCGCAGGCCGGGGAACTCAAGCCCTTTATCCTTGAGGCGGACCACCTCACCTACCAGTATCCGGGGTATCCTCCCGTGGGAGCGCTGGATGATATCAACCTGGCGATCCGCGCCGGGGAGATGGTGGGGATTGTCGGCCAGAACGGCTCCGGGAAGAGCACGCTGGTGAAGTCTTTTGTCGGCCTGCTGCGGCCGACGCGCGGCGAGATCCGCGTGAACGGCAAGAATATCAGCAAAGTTCCGGTTGGCAAAATTGCCCGCCAGGTCGGGCTGGTACTGCAAAACCCCGACTACCAGCTCTTCACGACTTCGTGTAAAGAGGAAATTCTCTTCGGGCTGAAGAACCTGGGCATTGAAGGCGAAGAAGCGGAAGAAAAAGTCCGCAGCGCGCTAGCCATGGTCGGCCTGGAAGCTGAATTAGAAACCTTTCCTTTCCGAATGTCGTTCGGCGACCGGCGCAAGCTGGCGGTTGCAGCGACGATGGCCATGGACCCGCAGGTTCTCATCCTCGACGAGCCGACCACCGCGCAGGACCACCGCGGACGTTACCAACTGGCGGAGATTGGCCGGCGCTTCCGGGAAGAAGGCGGCCGGACGATTCTGATGATCACCCACGATATGGATTTAATCGCTCATTATGCCGAACGGCTGATTGTGATGTGGAATAGCAAAATCATCCTAGACGGACCAACCGATGAGATTTTTGCCCAGCGGGAACAATTAGCGCGTACTTTTTTGCGCCCGCCAGTAGCTGCGGAAGTTGCCAACAGGCTGCGCCAGTTCGGCTTTCCACAAAATGTGATCACCCCGGACGGCCTGCTTAATGGCTTAAGAAGGAGAAACTGCTAATGCAGATTCCTTTCCGCTATGTAGATCGCAATACGATTGTCCACCGTCTGCATCCCCTGGTGAAAATCCTTTTTATCATGCTGACCCTGGCAATCATCCTGACGCCGTTGAAGGAAGTGCGGTTTGTGTTTGTGCCGTTGACCTGGCTGGGGTTGTCGGTGATCCTGTGGGCTCTGGCGAGGATCGAGGTCAGCCGCTTCCAGACGCTGATCAAGCTGCTGACGGGAACGTTTATTTTCCTGATCCTGGTCCAGGGGTTCACCTACCGCTGGGGCAACACAGTCGTTCTTCAGCTGTTCGACCTACGCTACGGCGAAACCAATGTCGGGGCGATCAAGCTGGAAGGATTGATCTTCGGGGCGATGCTCTGCCTGCGCGTCCTGACCGCCACGGTCACCTTGCCACTGCTGGTGATGACCACTTCGTCATCCGACCTGGTCAACGCTTTCCGCCAGCTGCACCTGCCCAAGGTGGTCACATTTATGATCGTTAGCGCGCTGTCATTTACAACGCTGATTTTTGAGATGTGGGAGTACATCACCGGGGCGCAAAAGCTGCGCGCCTTTGACATCGACCGCATGAACCCGATTGTAAAGCTGCGCCGCGCTTATGTCCCGATTGTCACCCCGCTGGTGCTGCTCCTGTTCCGTAAGGCGAATGATTTCCAGATTGCGCTGGAAACTCGCGGCTTCGGCACCCCCGGCAATCCGACCGTCATCGAGGACCGCCGGTTCAATGTGCTCGACTGGATCATGTTGACCATTATCCTGGCAGTGTTTGCCGCAGCCCAGTATTTGAGGATTCTGATTGGGGCGATG
>CALMGN010000276.1 GCA_937863605.1 uncultured Anaerolineaceae bacterium | reverse complement strand
AATTATACAGGGTCGCCCCTGTATGTGTCAAGGGGATACCCCCAGGGGCGACCCTTATATTTTTCCAGGGTCATCCCATCAGGCGCTCAGCAGGCTCGTTAGGCGTCAAGCGGGTGGAATACGGGTATCGAGTCATCCAGGCCGCTATTTGGCTCTCTAAGCCCATCCTTAAGGAAGCTGGGCGCTTGATGGGGGAACGCCGCATGAGGGGCGGAATATTCGCGTGGTCATGGAGAAGATTAAATAATATAGAAAGCGAGAGGTTGTGTAAGTTGGGCTTCGGAGCAATAAAAAAGCAGCGGGGCTGTAACCCCGCTGCTTGAATCTGTTACCACGGTTACGCTTTATTTGTGCGTCATGCGAATATCGATGCTGCGGCCAAGTTCGCCAAGAATGTTTACCAGGCCTGGTCCGTAGCGCGTAACGGCGAAATCATCAGCAATCTCGTCCAATACCTGAGACTGGCTGACCTCATCCAGACCTTCAAGCACATTCACAAACCGGCGCAATGCTCGCAATGCCTGGCGTGTGGGGTCCGCGATGGGTTGCGGCGCGTATTTTTCACCGCTGCGCGGTCCAGAATCGGACTGAGCGGCGGCTTCGGCCACCTCGTCTGAGGTTAATTGCGCTTGCGCACTGTGCTTGACCATGCGGTCCCATTGATCGCGCGGCAGGGCTAAGATCTCGCGCAGTACCCGTTCCGGAATGCGGTAGCGGTCGGCAATATCCAGTAGATTGGACGGCAGTTGCAGGATATTGAGCAGTTGAACCATGCGCGGGCGGGTCAACTGCATGACGGGTATGAGCTTCTCCCAAAGTCCGGCTGGCATGCGCTGGGCACGGGAACTGCGGAAATAATCATATTCATCATTGTTGTGCGGGTCGGGCTGCATGGCAAGCTCGGCTAATATCAAGGAAGCCACTTCGCAGGCCTGCTCCACCGCTGATGGCGGCTCGGCATGGCGGTTTTCCAGCACCTGGCGCTGCCGGGTGGGATGATTAACCACCTCAACCCGTAACAGCGGTTCCTCGCTGGCTTTATGCAGGACCGCCTGCAAACAGGCTGCCCAGAAGCGGCGTTCACCTGTTTCGATTTGGAAAATGAATTGCCCATCGCGCGTAGGCACCCAGCTGCCGGTAATCGGTTTGATCTGACCGTGATTTTCAAAGGAAGAACCCATTTGCAACAACCGGTCAACTTCCGCCCGGGCGCCAAAATCGCTTTTCGCCAATTCCAGCCATTCGCTGGCGGCTTTGTAACAATCGATTTCGCCGCTAAAATACGGCTGGCGCAGGTAGGGCGGTAACAGCCGGCGCGGCTGAAAGCGGTCCGGCAGCATCTGGCTGGGCCTCAGGCGCTCAATCCGTTCTACCTGCGGCTCTTCAGCCTGGGGCGTTCGGCGCACCAGCGGCGAAACCGTCTCAACCGGAGCGTCTGCGACCTCCGGTTCTACCGGAAAATCTTCGAAGGCGTTGGATCGTTTGCGCGAATGGGAAGGCGGCATGCATTCCTCCAGGAATCAGACAGAAGCGGTGGGCAGCGCCCGCGCCAGGATGCGCTCGACCAGGTCGGCGTATTCCTGCGTGGCTCGCGAGCTGGAAGCGATCTGGTCAGAGCGCCGGGCGCGCGGCGGGCGGTAGGTGAACACATCCATGTGGCTTGAATGCGCGTATGCCAGGTCGGATGATTTATGGATGGGCGGCAGCAACAGACCCGGGTAGCGTTTTTTCAACTCCACCAGGATTTCCTGCGCCTCGGAGCGCTGCTCTTCGGTCAGGGTGGGTAGGTATCCCAGGATCTCCAGTTGCGGGCGGAAGTGCAGCCGCACCAGGTCAATGGTCTTCTGCAGTTCGCGCAGCCCCGAAACGCCCAGGTAGCTGGTTTCCACTGGAATCAATACCAAATCCGCCGCCACCAGCGCATTGACCAGCAGGTCGCCGGTAGTTGGCGGCGTATCCACCACAATAAAAGCAAATTGATCCACCACAGGCGCCAGCGCACGGCTCAGCCGTGTCTCGTTGGCCATTAATGTTGGCAGCAATCGAGCAGCCTCAACCATACTCGGCCGGCTGCTCGGCACTACAAACAGATTCGGATGGTGCTCGGCTCGCTGAATCATGACCTGCACGGATGGGGGAGGTGATTCGGTCAGTAGCGCGGCCAGGCCTTTCTTGGCATCCACCGCCGGTAAACCAAAAGCAGTCGCCAGCAGCGCGTGCCCCTGCGGATCCATATCAACCAGCAGCACCCGCCCGGCTGGGCCCTCCGTCTGGCTTAACCGCAGCGCCAGCCCGGCTGCCAGGTTGACCGCCGTGGTAGTCTTGCCAACCCCGCCCTTTTCATTCGCAATCGTGATTGTAATTGCCATGACAGCCTTCTTCGGTCAAAGCGTAACCGTGGTAACGATTCGGTGAACGGCACTCAATCTTTGGAATATAACCATAAATCATCTAGGAATGAGCAGAATAAGCTATAAACCAGGTTAATTCGATATGAGTTTAGCATAAACAATAAGTAAAATCAACTTATTTGGGTTAATTAAGGGGTAACCTTGGGTTAATTGCGGTAATTCTATTGATTTTAACCCGAATTAGTGCAATAATGGGTGTCATCAGGAGGAATCGGTATGGTGAGCCCATTTCAAGATGGAGAGTGGCGATTGGCACGGCTGGAACGCCTGGGACTTAAAGAAGATCCTTTCAAGCTCTCAGCGGATCCGCGCTATCTATACCTCGGTCCCGAGCACCTGGCTGTTTACCGCCAGGCGGTTGGGGTGATTTCGCGCCGCCGCGGCCTGGCGCTGATCACCGGGGAGATGGGCATGGGCAAGAGCTCCCTTGCCCGGCGCCTCTATGATGTGTACGCCAGCGAACGCTCGGTCGAGATCGCCTACATCCATACCGCTGCTTTCCGTTCCGCCATGGATTTTGCCCGTCAAATTTCGCTGGCGCTCGAGCTTCCGGCGCAGCGCTCCTTCCAACGCCAGATGGAAACACTGGAAGAAAAGATGGCCTCCATCTACACGGCGAACCGCAACGTTATTATTTTACTCGACGATGCGCAGTTGATGTCATCCGATTCCCTGGAAGTAATTCACCGCCTATACAATTTTGATTACGACGCCAAGGTTGTCCAGACATTAGCATTTGGGCAGCGCGAAATGAACTCGCTGTTCGAGACCAACCGCGCAGTTAACGCGCGCGTCTTCGTCCGGCTGGCATTGCCGCCGCTCACGCTCTCCAGTGCATTACAAATGGTGGTTTTCCGTTTGCAGGTGGCAGGTCGTCAGGACGCGTTCATCGACGACAATGCTTTCGAGGTGCTCTACGAAACATCGGAAGGGGTGCCGCGCGAGATCATTCGCATCTGCGCCCTGGCGACCGATTATGTCTTGTTGAACGACCTCAACACGGTTAACCTGGATGTCGTCCGCGAGGTGACCAAACGATGAAAACTGGATCTTCCCCAACCAGCAACGCCTGGGTCCAGCTCTATGAGGCGCGGCGCATGATTAATGAGCCGCAAGCCCGGCCGCCAGGCCGCCCGCCTTCCATTGTGCCGCGAACCAAAGTCGGCCTCACCCTGACCAAGGGCGAGGTGATCGAGTTGGAAGAGTGGCAGGAACGTTTTAGCACGCTGCTCGGCCGCAAAGTTTCGGTGGGCGAGACGGTCGGGATTCTTTCGCGCATCTGCACCGCACGCCTGGACCAGATTCAGGGCAAAGCGCTGCCGACGGATCTAAATGACCTCGTCGATCGCATGGTTCGCGAACGATAATGTTTCTTCCATTTATCGCAACATTTCAGGTAGAAATAAATCCTTGAAAATCATGAGCGGGTTCATAAGCAAAATTAATCCACGCCACACCTCCCGGCAGGGGAGGGCCGTCATGACCCCGCCTTTGACTCGTTCCAGGAGGTTAATCGATTGATGTCATCTTTTGAACCAGCCGTTTTTCGCCCTGACCGCGAACGCGCGCTGACCTTTCACGGCAAACAGATCCTCACCGCTGACCTCAAGGACGGCCGGGGATATGTTTCAGTGCGCTCGTTATGCGATGCATTCGGCCTTGACCAGCGCGCTCAGCGCCGCCGCTTGCTGCGCCAGCAGGGCTACCTCACTGCATACACCGCCAGCATCCTGATCACCACTCCAGGCGGTCCGCAGCCGACGATGTGCCTGATGGCCTCTGCCGTCCCTCTCTTTTTAACCGGTGTCGAACTCGACCGTATCCAAAACCTGGAAACCCGCAGCCTGCTGACCGCCTTCCTTGACGAAGCCCACACCGTGCTGGCCGAACATTTCGGCATCAGCGAGCGCGGTGAAATCCAGTTCTTGCGAGAATCGATCTCGCGCATGGTTGCGGAGCAAGAGTTCTTTGAGGAGAATCTCACAAAAAAAGTGGAGGCGGAGCTGGTTGAACTTCGCCGGGCGCAGGAAGACAAGGTTGACCAGATTCGCGCGGCCTTTGGTGGCCTGCGCCAACAGGTCACCCGCCTGGAGGCGACCGCCGGACCGAAGGCGCGCCTCACGCCCGAGCATACGGGTCAGCTCCGCCAGTTAGTGGCCACCCTGGGCGGCCTGCTTCAAGAAAAAGGGGTTGTCAAACCCTACCCGGGGATTTACATGGACGTCACCCGCATGACCGGCGTCAGCCGCTCCGAAGATATCCGCCAGGAAGACTTCCCAAAAGTGGTGGCC
The DNA here is from genome assembly GCA_937863605.1 of uncultured Anaerolineaceae bacterium. Taxonomy (GTDB): domain Bacteria; phylum Chloroflexota; class Anaerolineae; order Anaerolineales; family Anaerolineaceae; genus Bellilinea. The sequence goes on along the minus strand of CALMGN010000276.1, from coordinate 2,380 downwards.
TTTCTCGAAGAGCAAATTCAACGGCTGACAACGGGCAGTGGAAGCACCGGTTCCGACAAACCGGTTGAGGGCAGCCAGGGGTCCTGATTCCCCGGCGGATGGGTTGCATGGAACAGGTGGTTCAACCGCAGGCAGCCGCGATTCGCAAGCCAGATTACCTCGAGGCCTGGAATTTAGTCTCGGGGCAGCTGCGCGCTGAGATGAGCCGCGCCCAGTACGAGACCTGGGTGCAGCCGCTCAAACCGCTTGGCTATGCTGACCGCGTTTTCCGCCTGGGCGCGGTGAACACCTTTACCCGGGAGTGGATTGAAAGCCGCCTGAAGAACCGCGTCACCGCCCTTTTGAGCGGCATGTTGAACGAGACCGTCACCCTGCGGGTGGTGGTAAACGGGGCGAATGACGCAAACGGCAAAAAGCCTAATGCTCACGCTGCGGCTGACCTCCCGGCAGACTCGACCCCAGAGGCGCCCGTTGAGCCTGAAACCACGTTGGACCCGTTAGACGACGAACCAGCCCCGGCCGGCGGCAAAGCCAGCCCGCGCAAGTTGATGCTGTACCGCGCCTACGGCAGCGAGCGTGCGCGCGTGATTCAACCCGAACGCGGCATGTTCATGACGCTTTATTTCTTCCAGCAGTGGCTGCCGCTGATCGGGCACTCGGCCTTCACCGTCATCCTGGCAGCACGCTCGATGTGCTACTGGAACCCCAAGACCGGCGAACTGCGCAACAGCATCGAGACCGAGATGAGCGAGTTAGCTCAGCGCGCCGCGGTCAGCGTGCGCACGGTCAAGGATGTGCTCAACAATGACCTGGTGCGCCGCCATTTCCTGCGCTACAGCGTGCGGCGCATCATGACCGTCAACGGGGTGCGCACCGCCGGGATTCTGCTTCAGGTGCGCATGGATGATCCGCTGACCCCCGCCGACCAGGCTGAAACCGGTCATGACGAGGATGGGGCGTGGTACACCGCCGAATTCGAGGACGAATCCGAGCCGTAGGGATAGGATGATCTAGACCAACCGGGCGGACACATCGGTCCGCCCCTACAGATGGATGGTATTTCGTAGGGGCTATCCCGCGAATTTTGCGCCCCTGACTGAAAGGATCGCGCAGTATTCCATAGGAAATGGGGATGTGTCGACCTGTATTGGGTCGTGGCACAATAACCCTTGCCCAACCGAAATGGCTTTTTTGCCTCTCCCTTCCTAAATCATCATAAATAATGCGTATAGATTAATTATAAAGGACCGTGTGGAGACAGCAGGGCAGGGGGCTATTGCTAATGTCCTTGCAATCCGCGAAGCGGCGCGGCAATCTACACCGACTGTGATGGATCGGTTGTGGGGTTCGACGTGCGCAGATTGCCGCAGCCGCACCGTTCCTTACGAATGACTACCTAAACGGGTGGTTTACCGGGTGATCAGTGGTAGATACACCTGCTGCGAGATATCCCCGAGCAGCAGGTCGGGTCCGCGCAGTGCTGCGATCTGAGCATTACTGATGGCATCCAGCACGGAGGCGCTGGCACGCCCGACAGAATTGACCTGGGCGAAAAGCCCTCCCGTGCTCTGCGACACAACCACCACAGCCAGCGCCAGGACCACCAGCCCGATCAGTACCAGCGTCAGCAGGGAGATTTTCGGTTGGTTCATGACTATTTGTCCATGGTGAGCCCGTAGATCTTGCGGCAGTCCGCAGCCAGGCAGCCCGGCGGGTTGACTGAGGTGGTCGTTTCATAATAGATGTAAACTTCTTGGTTCAAAGCGAACGCTGTGTTGAGCAATGTCAAGTACCGATTGCTCATAAGCGCATTAGTGCTGTCAGAGGGAACTGCGAAGTAAAAAACTCCGTCTGGAGCAACGTTATAGCACCGGACATGCATTCGGCTATTAAAGATGGCGAGTTCACGAATTGTGCATAAATGCCACGCTCCGGCATCCAGCCCGGCTTCAAGCTGAGGCGGGGTGTCTTGAGCAATGGTGCGCGATGGACTGGCACTTAAAAAATAATCACGGCCAGCAGAACGGCCGCGAGAACAACAGGCAACACCCATCTCTTTGTCATTTTCCCTCCCAGAGAAATCGTGCGGCGATGCTGGCCTGACGGTGAGATATTGAATTGTTACAATGATTATATACAAATGACACGTTGAGACAATACCTGTGCAGACAACTCCTCTAATTTGTGACGGTAGGTAGGACGTTGACGGGAGATCGGTGCTGTTCGACCGGTATCTATCAAAGGGGGGGTCTTCGTTGTTACGCAGACAAGCCCGACAGCCCGGTCGAACGCACCCTTGTATCTCGATATTCGCGAACGCCCTTCGTGATCGATGGGTTATCAACCTCACCCATCCAGCCCCATTCTTGGAGCGGGCTTA
>CALMGN010000275.1 GCA_937863605.1 uncultured Anaerolineaceae bacterium | reverse complement strand
AAGGATCACCCCAAACCACTTAACAATTTTTCCCATATTGCTGCTCCAATAAAAAATTCCCACTAATGGTCACACCTGACCAACACAGCAGATTATCAAATATTATGACTAATAATATCAACAATGTCAATATGTATGGATTATATATGAAACAAGACCACCAAACTACCTAGGATGTCTGTACATGAAATACGAATGTTACCAGGATTCCTTGGTCCGATCCTCCTGAAGGGCAACCTCAATTGCCTGGTCAAGTAGCATCGATCGGCCTGCTTCCCAGGCTGCCGCAAAAGTGGTTTCATCAAGTTGAGCACGCACTGCGGCCACAATACGATCGTGATCGACGCGGTCGGTAGGTGTGCTAAAATGGTCACGAAAAGGGTTTGCCGCTCCCAACAAACGCGCTGCAAGCACAGAATTCTGCGACACACCAGCCAGGCCAATCAAGCACCAAGCATTTAAGCCCTTGTTCCCCGAGTTCTGGGACAGGCTCTCTTCGAAGAATGTCCTTGCCTGCTGGGGATTGCCCTGACTCAGCGCAATATAGCCTAAGTTGGTGATCGTACAGGTAATACCCCCTTTGTTACCTAATTCCCGAAACAATCTCAGGCTCTCTTCGTATAACTCTCGGGCTCGCTCATAATGGCCCTCATAACGCGCTATTTCCCCAAGATTATTTATCAGCCACGCAATGCCTGATTGGTCACCTATCTCCCTACGGATCACCAGGGATTGATTATAAAACGAGGACGCCTGCTCCAGATGGACCTGATCGAAAGCCAGATCCCCCAGCTCGTGAAAAGCCCAGGCGATGCCCCAGCCTTCTTCTAACTGCTGCCAGATTGTCAGGCTCTGTTCCTTTAACGAACGCGCGCCTGCCACATCACCGACAGCCCGGGCTATTTCGCCCAAGCCAAGCAACGCGATTGCGACTCCTTGCTTGTCTCCTATTTTCCTGGCTATCAACAAACTCTCCTCGTACATCAAACGCGCTGCCGGGTGGTTACCCTCCTGTACTATGGCGAGATCACCGGCCAAAGCGAGTGCCTTGGCGCGCGCCGCCGTATGTTTTGAAGCCTTCGGATGCTGCAGCAAGGCTGCCAGCCAATCACGCCCTTTATTCAAGCCCCGCATCCACCAGAAACCGGCCAATGCGCTGGCGATTCTTAACCCTGTTTCAAGGTTTAGGTCACTCTCGGAGTTCAAGATCCAATCTAACACGGCCTGCAAGTTATTGCGGTGGGCATCCACCCGGTCGAGCCAGGTGCTTTGCTGGGGACCACGGAGTCCCGGCTCGGCACTTTCAGCCAACTGCAAAATGTAGTCGGCAAGCCGGGCGAAGATGGCGTCTTCATCGCCAGATTCACGCAGCTTCTCACGAGCATAATCCCCAATGAGCTCGTGCATGTTGTAGCGCCATTTATGATCCCAATGAACGAGCGTCTTATCCACGAGGGTCGAGAGTAGAGGCAGGGTTACTCCAGCCACGCGCTCGGCAGCCTCGCGCTCAAAAGGGTCCCGGAAGACGGACAGGTTTCGAAAAGCCCGTTGTTCTTCTGCAGTGAGCAGTTGCCATGAATTATCGAACACCACTCGCAGGCTGCGATGGCGCTCCAGAATGTTTTGCCGGGTGGTGGACAGAATTCCGAGGCCGCGCTCGATCTCGGCTGAGATTTCGGCGGGCGAGATAACGTGGACCCATGCCGCAGAGAGCTCAATGGCCAGAGGCATTCCACCTACCATCCTGCAAATGCGGGCGATGGCGGTTCCATCCGCCTCGGATAACGCAAAATTCGAGCGAACCCGGCGTGCGCAATACAGGAATAGTTGAACAGCGCTGTACTTCTCAAAATCCTGTTCGGGAGCTTCTGATTCGGGGTAGCGCAGGCCGCGGAGTTCAAATAGCCATTCGCCTTCCACATCCAGCCGTTCGCGTGAGGTAACGATGAATTGCACGCCCGGCGCCTGCGCCAGGATTTTGGACAGGAGGGCGGTTCCCTGGCGAAGGTGCTCAAAGTTGTCCAGGACGATGAGTATCTCCGAATCCCGAAGCGCATGGACGAGCTGTTCGCCAGGGTCAGCCGGACTGGAGAGCGGCACACTCAAAGCGTCTGCAATGGTTGAAGCCAGATACTCGGCCGAACTCAGCGGCGCAAGCGAGACAAAGGCTGCGCCATGCTTGAACGACCATGACTGGGCGGCCGCCACTTCCAGGGCCAGGTGCGATTTACCCATGCCGCCTGGGCTGAGGATGGTGAGCAGTCGGCAATCCGGTTTGGCAATCAATTCGGCCAACTCAACCAGTTCAGCGTCACGCCCGATGAGGGGTTTGGCGGAATGAGGCCAATTGAGTAACTGAGGCACCGCCTTCGGACTTTTCCCCTCTAAATCCCCGGTCTTGATCTGCTCATACAATGCAATTGTTTCGCCAGACGGTTCTACACCCAGTTCCTCAGCCAGGATACGGCGGCAAGTGTTGTACTTGGCCAGGGCGGCATTGCGCTGGCCGGAGCGGGCTAACGAGCGCATGAGGTGTTGGTGCGCTTCCTCGCACAATGGGTCGAGTTCGAGCTGGCGTGCGAGCGTGCGTTGGGCCAGATCAAAAGAAGCATTGCGTTCGTAGTACCCAGCCAAATGGGTGAGCGCACCCAGTACCAACTTCCGTAGATTTTCGCGTAGGATTAGCTCCCATTCTTCAAACGTAGAACTTCCACCCAGGAAGAAGCCTTCGAGAAAATCGCCGCGGTAAAGTTCCGTTGCCCTTTGCAAGCGCGCCGCGCAGGCGTGGCAGATTTCGATGTGCCGGTGAGGATGCCGGTCACAATCGGCGAGCAGCGCGGTGAATTCGGCCACATCGAGCGTGTAATCGCTGGCGCGATTCAATTGGATCGTCGTACGCGTAATGAGCAAGAATGGCGGCTGGACGGCTGCGTCATTGATGGTTTTGCGGAGGTTGGCGATAGCCTGGCGGAGATTGGCGAGCCCATCGGGTGTAGACATGGCTGGCCATAGCAAACCAGCCAGCGCCTCGCGGGAGTGTTGCCAGTCGACCTCAACGGCGAGGTAGGTTAGCAACGCGCGAACCTTACCGGATTCGAAACCCGTTACGGGCTTACGATCTAGGGAGACCTGCCAGCCTCCGAGAATAGATAACGCGAGCTGGGCCATGTTACCAGTGTATCCTTTGTATAGACATTGTACACTCGAATGTCCTTGCGTTATCCTTGCGATGGGTGGTTATTCTTACTCCAAGGCCGAGGAGTGCCTGGCTAGGCACTCCTAATCTTAACCCGAGCGCAGACCAACAGGTCGAACGAAGCACTTATGTCTGCGGTCTTCGCCGATTTCAGTCACCGGTTTCCATTATTTCTACTTAGATCAACAGGAGGTAGTGTAAAGAATTGGAGAAGATGATTTTTATCAAAAAAAAACTGCATTCAGCAGATTTTCCAACCCACAATCATTTAGTCAACTAGAAAGACTTCTTCAGGAAAGGAAACTAACGATGAAAAAAATAGTGCTGGCTTTAATTCTT
>CALMGN010000274.1 GCA_937863605.1 uncultured Anaerolineaceae bacterium | reverse complement strand
CGTTGTACGTGTCGCTTTGCTCGTCCCACAGATGGCAGCCAGCCAGATCGGCCTTGCCCTCCGAAAGGGCAATCAAACCACCCAGGCTGCCGGTAAAGCGGGGGACCAGTTGGCTGCCGGGCTGCACCTCGGAAAAATGATCCGCCAGCCAGGCGACCGCCGGGTCGTGGCTGCCGTAAAAACGGATCGTGTCAGCCTGGACAGGTTCCCCGCGGTCAGGTTGGACTACCCGCCAACGGTCGAGCGCCATGCGCACGGCCTGCTCGATTTCATCGGTAGAGTGGCCGGCGGTCAGGGCTTCCAGCAAAAAGGCCTCCGCGCGGTGGACCAACCCGGCGCGGCGCAAAGGGGCGGCACGCTCCAGCGGCAATCCGCCAGCGACAAAGGTGCCTTTGCCCGGACGGGAGATGACCAGACCGCTGGCAGCCAGGTCGCGGTAGGCGTGTTGGATGGTTCCGGCGGTGCAGTCCCAGCGCCGGGTCAACTCACGCACGGAGGGTAAGCGCTCTCCCGGTAGCAGGCGGCCATCCAGGATCTCCTGGCGAATGGCTGCCGATATACGGTGATAAAGATGCGTTTCATCCATGCGGTTCTGCCTTTACGGTGAGACCGGCACCAGCCAGTAGTTGGTACTGTCGCCTTCAGCTGTCCAACCCTCCAGCCCGGATTCCTTGGAGCGGACTTTCCACCACACCCAGCCGTTGGCGCAGGCCGGACCGTCCAGGATCAATGCGTCTTCGCCGGGTTGGATAAAGCCGAGAACTTGTGCGTCCATGGCTGGCTCGCTGCGCAGGCGGTTGGCCAGCGGCGGGTTGTTGCTGACTTCGGCGGTATCGCCAATGCGCAGGCGGGACAGGTAGGAAGCGTCCGGGCAGGCTGCCCACGGCTCATTGTCCGGCGTTACACCCGGTTGTGGGGTGGCTGCCACTAAGGTGATGCCGGGCGCCGGGGTGACGCCCACTGCCGGGGTGTTGTTCGCCTGGGATGGCAATAGGACCAGCACGGTCGGGGTGATCGCCGGGCTGATGCGTCCCCTGAGGATCGACAGGCTTACATAAGCCGCCAGGCACAGGATGGCGCTGACCAGCACCGCCCCGCCAAGTATCCACCAGCGGCTGATTTTGCGGTTTACTGGCAGACCCAGCAAGGTGGGGCTGGTGTCCGTCAGCTCGATGGGCAGGCCGTTGATCGGGCAGTAAAGCGTGCCGCTGGGGTGCGGTTGACCGCATTGCGGGCAGCGGAAGGTCTCGGGTTCAGTCATTAGCCAGGCTCCTCCCCCGGAGCTGCTGTGGAAAGAGATGCGGGCGGCGGCTTCCGTAGGTTATTGGATTATACCAACGGCTGCGGCGAGGTGGTGGTGGGGCTTGGTACCGGGGATGCGCTTGAGCAATGGGAAGGATATGGAGGGGTCAAAGGTCTGCAAAGTGACGATGATTTGGGTTTTGATCAGTTCATTGGAACCTTGGATAGCTGTTATGGTTACATGATCAGATGTTCCGACTTCATAATCAGTCGATAGCAGGATGGTTGCAACGACGACCTGCGACTCCCCGGGCGAAAGCGAGGGCAGGAAATAGGTATTGAGAGATACTACCTGTTCCGCACTGGATTGGATGGTTAGATCAAACGCTTCGGTTGTCTCCCCGGGGTTCATTACACTGACCGGGAAAGTGAAATCTAAACCCCAGCCTGCAGGCAAATATGTTTTTGGTGTCGTCAATCGCGCGCCTTGTGGACGCCGGAAGGTGAGCGATGGGTCGCCGAATAGCTGGTAGCTTTCATATTCGGTTTTTGCGCCTGTACCTGGATAGAAAAATTCGTCCAAAATATATAGGGCGGTCTTCAAAGACTCTCCAACGCTCAACGGGGTACTGAAATCGGAAAATTCCGTGTTAAAAAATCCATGCGCCAGTTCCCGGTCCGTGATGTTGATGGTGCCGGCGGATGCTCCGACGTAGGTCAAGGCGCCGGATTGCGCGTTGAGCATCCAGGCATCCGCCATGGAAACGGGCGCAGCAAAATCTGCGGTATCCGGTGCCAGCGCTAAGACCAGCGGGATAGGCGGCCCGTCGAACGCCTGGACATCACCGACTGTCAGGAAGGGACCTGCGTTCCAGTCCCAGGTGGTCATTTTGCCAGGCCCAATATAAACAATCGCAGCGCTGCCTCTGTTGATGGCCGAAATTACATCACTATGTACTGCTTTATAGGTTACCGGGAATAACCGGTCGCCGCCAGCAATGGGTGCTATCGAACCACCATGCCCGGTAAATGTTCCGCTGTAACCGGTCGGTGTGGTGTGGGCTGAGATAATATCTTCGAATTGACCCTCGGTATCACTGGCAATCGAACCATGATCCGAGGCGATGAAGGATATTTGTTGTTCCCAGGGGGGGACCTCCTTCATGCGGTAATAAGCAGTCAGTTTTGCCAGGTAGTTGACCAGGTCCGTTTCATTATGGACCGGTAAGCGTCCAAGAATGGTGTCCGGGCGATAGCCACTGTCGAAGGTCGTGTAGTACAGGTCGGTGCGGGCTGACGGGGAGGCGGATGTTGTAAAAGGCCAGGCGGGAATGTGCTCATCATCGCCGACCAACAGCACATACTTGGGCCGGGGAAAAGTTCTTTGAATAAAAGATTTTATTTGTTCTTTGGCGGTTCCGGTCTGCGAAAGCAGCGCCAACTGAACTTGAAATCCGCGCTCCTGCTGGACGGAAATAAAATCAGCCAGGACATCGGCAAATTCATCCGGGGAGACAATCAGGTACTTCTGCGGCGCATTCTGTGCATGCACCGCAGGTCGCTGCGCGGGCGATGCGGTCAGCAAACCCGCCAGCATCACGAGAGTAAGAATAAATCGTAGGATGAATCGGTGCAGCATATTAAAAGGATTGAGCAGGTTAGGGAATTATTACCATTCTAGCAAAGAATCCTAACCTGCTGGTTGAAAAAGAGGGTGCAATTTTCTCCGGCCTGACCTATTTCTGATTGACTACATCTGTCCGCGTGGTAAGGATTTTAATAGTTTTGTAGGGTGTGTTCGACCCGCTTAAAAACCTTTCTGTTGCGGCCAGACTGTCCGGTCGGAAATGAAGTGGATCGAACGCACCAAACCGGATCTATTTCCCTGCTTGACAAAATAGAATATTATTTCTATAATTACAATCGCAACGGATTGCACCTTAACAATCGAGCTCCTTCAACATCCTCCGAATCACGGATCAGTATTCGTTTCTAATTTTTTTTACGAAACGAATACGAATACCTTTTCCCCCACCTGTGGTCCTTTGCGCGCAGCAGCCCCCGCCCGTGTGCATAAAAATCCATCAAATCCCTATTCGTTTCGCGCCATTTTTGAAACGAATATTCAACCGCCTGGACATTCCAGCGCGCTTTCGCTTTGAAGAACCCCGGACAAACTTCAGCGGTTCCATCCTGGCAGGGATCCACCACCGCTCCTTTTTAAACAACTTTTCCCGTGAAGGGCGGCTGCTCCAGGCCAACGGCATTCAACCGCTGGATGGTACCGTCGGCGGTCTCCCCGAATAATAAAAATCCGACGATCACGCCTTTCCTTATAAGACGAATTGGATAACTTTTCATGTACAATCAAATCTCATGGACGATCCCCCTGGAAAATTGGATATTGAGAACCTATGACGGCTGAAATTTATGAACGCCTGGCAGCTTTTCTGGACGACCTGCCAGCAGGCTATCCGCGCACGGACAGCGGTGTGGAACTGGCCATATTGCGCAAGTTGTACACCCCTGCCGAGGCCAGGCTTGCCTTGCACTTGACCTTGCTGGCTGAAGAACCGCGGGTGATCGCCTACCGCGCCGGCCAGCCTGAGACGCAGGTCGCCGGCATGTTAGCGGTGATGGCGCAGAAAGGCTTAATCTCTGCCAGCCACGCGGATGGTAAATCCGCAGTCTATTCAGCCAGCCAATTTGTGGTTGGCGTTTGGGAAGACCAGGTGAACCATCTGGATCGCGAGCTGGCGGAATTATTCGAGCAGTACAGCCCGCAGTTTTTCGAGCGCGGCCCCTGGAAAAAACTGCCGCAGCTGCGCACCATCCCGGTCGGTGAAACCATTCCGCTGACATCCGAAGTCATGCCGTACGAACGCGCCGAAGAAATCATCCGCTCGAATACATTGATTGCGGTGCGGAACTGTGTATGCCGGCAGGAACGTCACCTGTTGAACGCCAGCTGCGGGAAACCGCTGGAAACCTGCCTGTCCTTTGGCAACGCTGCCGCGAACACTGCGAAAAGCGGGAAAGGCCGGATGATTACACAAGATGAGGCCCTGGCCGTCCTTAATCTGGCCGAAAGGCACGCCCTGGTGCTTCAGCCAGCCAATTCCCAAAACCCGGCCTTCCTGTGCGCCTGCTGCGGATGCTGCTGCGGCGTGCTGCGCAATATAAAAAACCATGCAAAACCGGCCGACCTGGTCGCCAACGCCTATATCGCCCAACATGACTCGGAGAGCTGCCTGGTTTGCGGCGCTTGCATTGAGCGCTGTCAGATGGGCGCCCTCACCCAGCCAGATTGGACGGTTCTGTTCAATCCAGACCGCTGTATTGGCTGCGGGTTATGCGTCAGCGAGTGCCCGACCGGCGCCCTGACCCTGGTGCGCAAACCGTCCGCGGAGCGCGCAGTGATTCCGCTTAACACCACCCACACCTACCTCAAACTCGGCTGGGAACGTAAAAAAATGACGGTGGGCAGCCTGGCGGGCATAGCCCTGAAGTCAGGATTCGACCGTTTGGTGGCTCCTCGCAAGCGATAAAGGCTGCTCCAGGCGATCCCCCCGCGTTTGACAGGCCTGGGTGAATGAGATAGACTAATTTAATCAATCAACAACCAGCCCATTTAGATTCGCCCATTCCTGGTTGCGGAGCGGACTCAGTGAAGGGAATTGACTACCTCGGCTTATTGAAGAATCACATCGACATCACCCGCGTCCCCTTTAGCGACCGGGGCTCGCGCCTGCTGGTGTTCCGGTACCCCCAATTGAGCGGCCTGTATGTCAAGCTGGCTGAACGTCTTACCCAGCTGGAAAGCGACATCGAGGCTTACCTGCACCGTCCTCCGTTTATCCAGGGCCTGTATCTCACTGACCAGGATGGCGCCGAACTGGACTTCGAGATCGACACCAGCCCGGCCGTCCTCACCTTCCACACGCGCATCGGCGATTTCCATTTGACCTTCCAGGATGAACGCACGCTCTCCTTCGGCTACCCATCGGAGGTGCGCGCCGGGATGCGCTTTCGCGTCTTCCCGCAATACTGGAAAAGCACCCCGCACGGCGGAAAGTTTATGTCGGTGCGTAATGTGGCTTATTCAACGACCGGAGTTTTGGAACGCAACCAGATCATACCCGTCGAGGGCGGCTATGAAGTGGACCTGCTGGTTGCCACCGGGCAGGATTGCGCCGTAATCATCAGTATCCAACCTGCGCAGCAGCCGGAGCACGAGGTAAAACCTTTTTCACTGGCGCTGCAAGCTGCCCAACAGCGGTGGGAGCGATGGTTTGACCGCGTTCCCCTGGTTGACCCGCAATATCAGCAGACCTATGCTTACGCCTGGTGGGTTATGGCCAACAACCTGATCAGCCCGCAAGGCATGGTCACGATGGAGGCCATGGCGCCTTCCAAACTCAATTACGTCGGGCTCTGGCTGTGGGACAACGCGTTGCACGCTCTGGCTTACCGCCACGTCGACCCTGACCTGGCGCGCAATCAGATTCGATCCATGTTGGCACACCAGCTTCCCAATGGCATGCTGCCGGATGCGGTTTTCGATGACGGCGTGGTCTCATCCATTGATCACCCGATCACCGGCGAAGTGACCAAACCGCCCATTCTGGCCTGGTCAGCTTTGAAACTGCATGAGACGGACCCCAATCTGCAATTTTTACAGGAAATTTATGTGCCGCTGGTGCGCCTGAACGCCTGGTGGTTCTCGATGAACGATGACGACGGTGACGGCCTGGCGCAGTACAACCACCCCTATTCCTCTGGATTGGACGACAGCCCGCTGTGGGATGAAGGCATGCCGGTTGAATCGCCGGATTTGAACACCTACTTGCACAATCAGATGATCTGCCTGGCGCAGATTGCCGACATACTCAACATGCAATCAGAAGCTGCCATGTGGCGCCGGCGCGCGGCATCCCTGGTGCAGCGCATGATCAAAGATTTCTGGGATCCTGAAGCTGGATTGTTCTGGGCGCTTAAGGATGAAAAACCGGTGCGGGTGGTGACGCCGTTCAACCTGCTGCCATTGTGGACGGGCTCTCTGCCGCAGGAAATTACTGCTCCTTTGCTGAATCATCTGACCAACCCGAAGGAGTTCTGGGGGGAGTACTGCTTGCCCACTGTCGCCCGTAATGATCCCCAATACGACCCTGAGACCATGTGGCGCGGCCCGGTCTGGGCCAACGTGAACTACTTTTTCATCGAAGCGCTGCAGAAAATGGGCAAAGTCGATATCGCCGCTGAACTGCGCAGCCGGACCTTAAGCATGGTCATGGCGCACAAGGACATCTACGAGTATTACAACGCGGAAACTGGCGCTCCTCCACCGCGTGCAGCCAATATCTTCGGTTGGACGTCGGCGATCTTTATCGATCTGGCTATTCAAGCCAGTCAGGAATCGTCTTCAGAAAATGGTGCAGGATGATCCTCGCGGAAGGGACGGATCTGCCTCGAAGGACTGGCAAGGAATGGCTGCAGGACCGCGCGATTATGGTGGTTTCCAACCGCGGGCCGGTCAGCCTTACTCAGGATGATCAGGGCGACCTGTTATTCCAACGCAGCGGCGGCGGACTGGTCACCGCACTCACCGGAATGGCGCAGCAAGTCGAAATGACCTGGGTGGCGGCAGCGATCAACGATCTGGAAACCACCTGGGAATCCAGGAGAATCTCGTTGGGGGAAGACCAGCCGTCCCTTGACCTGCAATTTGTTCCGCTTTCCAAAGAAGTGTACGAAGGGTATTACAACGTCATCGCCAACCCGTTGTTATGGTTCCTGCAGCATTCCATGTGGGACTTTATTAGCGCGCCCACCATCACGCGTGCCACCTGGGATGCATGGGAGCAGGGCTATGTGGCGGCCAACCGGGAATTTGCCGCGGTCATTGCCCGGCGCTTGAAAGCCGCGAATGTCCCCACGCTGGTCATGTTGCAAGACTACCACCTCTATCTGGTGCCGCGGCTCTTGCGTAACCTGCTGCGCCGCCGCCGGAATTACATCCTGACCCATTTCATCCATATCCCCTGGCCTGGTTCTGAGGATTGGGGGTTTCTGCCGGCTGGCATGCGCCAGCCGATCCTGGAAGGACTGACGGCGGTCGATTTGCTCGGATTTCAGACCCGCGAAGACAGCTTGAACTTTTTACGGACAGTCGAAACTTTCCTGCCGGGGTCGCATGTAAGTTACGGACGCAGACGGATTGCATATCGCAACCACGTGAGCCATGTGCGTGACTTCCCTATTTCGGTCGATGTCGCGGCGGTACAGCGCCTGGCTGAGTCCACTGAAGTGCAGCAGCTGGCTGCCCAGTTGGAAAAAGAAAACGAGGGCTATCAGTTGATCGTGCGGGTTGACCGCACCGAGCCAAGCAAGAATATCGTGCGCGGCTTCCAGGCTTTTGGCGAGATGCTCGACCTGCACCCCGAGCATTGCGGGCAAGTAAAATTCTTGGCGCTGCTGGTACCTTCCCGCCTGAATGTCGAGGAATATCAAAATTATCACGACGAGCTGACCGCTGCTGCCGGGTGGATTAATTCGCGCCACGGCACCAGCGAATGGGAGCCGGTGCGCATTTTGACCGGCGAGAGTTACCCGCGGGCGATCGCGGCGCTGCAACTGTACGATGTGCTGCTGGTCAATTCGATTGCCGACGGCATGAACCTGGTTGCTAAAGAAGGTCCGTTGGTCAACCGGCGGGATGGGGTTGTGGTGCTCTCGGAACGGACCGGAGCGCGCCAGCAGCTCGAGCCCGGCGCGTTGGTGATTTCACCGTGTGACGTCTATGCCACCGCCGAGGCGCTGCACCAGGCGCTGACCATGTCCGCCGAGGAGCGTGCGCTGCGTGCCGCCCGTCTGCGCCGGCTGGTGGAAGAGAATGATATCAACGATTGGCTCGCCAGCCAGGTCGAGACCCTTCAATCCCTGAGGTTTTAACTTATAACCCCCCCGAGGATGCCCCTATGACCCTGAAAACCGCCCTCCTGCACTACGCCGCTCCGCCGGTAATCGGCGGGGTGGAGGCCGTTTTGCTTGCGCATGCTCGTCAATTTGTGCAGGCTGGGATGCCCATCGCTGTCATTGCTGGCAGCGGGGTTACCTCAGCGCTGCCTGAGGGATGCGAGTTTATCCAGATTCCTGAGATGGATACCCGGCATCCTGAAATCCTGCAGCTATCAGCAGCGCTGGAACATGGGCAAGTCCCGGCGGAATTTGAAGCGCTCACACAACGGTTAACAGATGCCTTGCGCCCGGTGGTCATCCGCTATGACCGGCTGCTGGTGCATAACGTTTTAACCAAGCATTTCAACCTGCCGCTGACGGCCGCCTTATTCCGGCTGATGGACGAGGGTGCTGCCCGCGGAGTCACGACCTGGTGCCATGATCTGACCTGGAGCAGCCCAACCTCGCGCAACAAGGTCTTTGACGCCTACCCCTGGAATTTACTGCGAACAGCGCGTCCGGACGTGTCCTATGTGGCTGTGTCCATGCAGCGCCAAAAGGAGGCTGCCGAAACCTTTGGAATGCCGCTCGATAAAGTGCGGGTAATTTATAACGGCGTCGACCAGCAGATGCTGCTCGGAATTTCACCGGAAACCAGCGCCCTGGCTGACCGGCTGGGGATTTGGGACGCCGATCTGGTGGTGCTCATGCCGGTGCGCGTGACGCGGGCTAAAAACATCGAATATGCATTGGAAATGATGGCAGCCATGAAACGCAGCAGTTGTCAGGCGCGCCTGGTAGTCACCGGGCCTCCTGATCCGCATGATGCCGGCGGAGGTTCTTATTACCAGGAACTGCGCGTGCTGCGCCGCCGCATGGACCTGGAACAGGAATTGCGCTTTGTGTATGAATCAGGTCCGGACCCGGCTCAACCCTACCAAATCGATCAGTCCAGCGTGGCTGACCTGCTGCGCCTGAGCGACCTGATGTTCATGCCTAGTCACCACGAAGGGTTTGGCATGCCTGTGCTGGAAGCCGGCCTGGCGGGGGTCCCGGTAGTCACCACAGCTGTGCCGGCCGCCCTCGAAATAGCCCTAGAAGATGCCTTCGTCTTTTCCCTGAATACCTCCCCGGATTTGCTGGTTGAGCAGCTGCTGAACTGGATCGAGGAAAATTCGCAATACCAGCTGCGCCGACGTGTCCGTCGGGATTTTACCTGGAAGGCTATCTTTCAGCGCGATATTAAACCACTGCTCGAAGGCGGGCGTTGACCGGTACCGCCTGGCAGGATTTTTTACAGCGGCTGGCCACCGCCAGGCAGCTGCGATTGTTCCTCGACTATGACGGCACCCTGGCCGATTTCGCTCCCTCGCCGGATGTGATTCAGCAAGACCCGGAGCTAATCTCATTGCTATACCGCCTGGCGGCGCGGGATAAATTTTTACTGGCAGTGGTCAGCGGCCGCAGTTTGCAGCACCTGCGCGAACTACTGCCCTTCAAGGGGATGCTGCTGGCAGGTACCTACGGCCTGGAAATGCAGCTGCCTGACGGCACCTGCCACGCCGTGCTGACCCTTGAGCAGGTACGGCCGACCATGGAACGGGTTAAACCACGCTGGCAGCAGCTGCTGGATGGCCAGTATGGCTTTTTTCTGGAGGACAAAGGTTGGGCTCTGGCGCTGCATGCCCGGTTTGCCACCCTGGAAGACGCCCAGCGGGTGCTGTCTGCTGCCCGCAATGAAGTCGAGGCGCTTTCACCCGGACCAGCCTTTGCTATCGAGCACCGTCCGCGTTTTCTGGAGATCTACCCGGTCGAAGCCAACAAACGCCGCTCGATTGAACGCATTCTGGCTCAACACACTCCGCCTAAAGCCTTGCCCGTTTTTGCCGGCGATGATGCACACGACGAAGAAGCCTTTTCCGCTGTTTTGGACGCGGGCGGTTATTGCATTCGGATTTCGCGCGAACCAGTCGAGACCCGCGCTCAGTTCCAGCTGGAAACGCCGGCACAGATGCGCCAATGGCTCACCTGGTTGGAAAACGCCTGACTCAGGCGATCGAACCGCGGGTTATTCCTCGATTTCAGCGACCGAGTTAACCACCCGCTGCGGTTGGTAGGGGTAATCGCTAATTTGCTCGCGGGTTGTGACTCCGGTTAGCACCAAAATCGTTCCCATGCCTGCCTGAATACCAGCCACAATATCCGTATCCATGCGGTCGCCAATCATGACGGTGTCTTCGGAGTGCACACCCAGATGATTTAGCGCGGCGCGCATCATGAACGGGTTGGGCTTGCCAATAAAGAACGGGGCCCGTCCGGTCGCTTTTTCGATCAGGGCAGCCATGGATCCGGTGGCCGGTACGATGCCGCGATCGGTCGGACCTGTCGCGTCCGGATTTGTCGCGATGAAGTGCGCCCCTTCAGAAACCAGGCGAACCGCCCGGGTGACCTGCTCGAAATTGTAACTATTGGTCTCCCCTAGAACCACATAATCCGGCTCGAAGTCAGTCAGGATATAGCCAACTTCGTGCAGCGCGACCATTAACCCGCTTTCCCCAATGGCGAAGGCTTTCCCATTCGGCCTTTGGCTGTGCAGAAAACGCGCCGTCGCCATCGCCGATGTGAAAATATCATCCTTGGTGATGGATAATCCATTGCGCTGCAAACGGTGAGACAGATCCATTGGCGTCAGCAGCGGGTTGTTGGTCAATAGCAGGAATTTGAGTCCCTTTGACCGCAGCCGGTCAATAAATGCGTCGGCTCCCGGAATGATAGTATTGCCTTTGATCAGCACGCCGTCCATGTCGATTAAGTAATTGGTTTTGCTCAAGGATTGCCTCACAAGCTCGTAATGATTTTGGGATGGAAATTTCTTACCGAAGGTTAGCCGATATCACCGGGCGGAATGACTTTGATATCACCGATCAGCGCTGTGACTTCCACGAATAGTTTTCGGTCTGCCTGTGCAAACTCCGGGTTGGTCAATTGCACGCTGTTCAGGAAATTATCCTGTTTGGCGCCCATCCATTTGATGGAATTGACCAGGCCGTTGGCGGTCAACTGCAGCCCCATGTTCGCTCCAGGACGCAGCATGATGTCACCGACCAGAGAGTATATATGGATGCGGGTTTCGCCGGGGGGAACTTCGGCCTGGGTGAAGTCGAGCTTGACTTCGCCAACCCCCGACCAGATTTCCACCGGCTTGACCGCCCAGACGCCGCTGCGTTTGTGCTCACCCAGGATGTTGAACTCAACTTGCGCTCCGCTTTTAACCATTCGCGGGCGAACCAGCACCCACACCCCGATCAAAATCAACCCAACCGGGAAGCAAAAATTACCGAACTCGATGCCTGTCAAGTTGCTGACCAGGGCCAGCAGCCCGAAGAAGATAAGCAAAATGCCAATGAACATAAATCCGCGCGAGCGCATACAACCCTTCCTGTTCTTTCTAACCAAGTACCGGCGCTATTGATTTACGATATCAGAATTAGGCCGGTTTGCCAAGG
>CALMGN010000273.1 GCA_937863605.1 uncultured Anaerolineaceae bacterium | reverse complement strand
CTGGCTATGGACGCTTACTGCTAAGCAATTAATTTTGATCAAGACGGTATCTATGACAAATTTAAAATCTCCGGTTGTAATTTGCTGACATTTTTTATATGATTAATCCGTCAGCATGCACTCGAAGATCTGATTCTTCGGGTGGGGGAAGGGAGGCGCTAACCGGCGCGCTCCGCAGCGTTCAAGGTCGCGATGAAATCATCCCGCCGGGCCATAATCTTCCGCATCGTCCTCTATTATTTCCTCATCAGTGTGGTGTGGATCGCCACCTCTGATTCCATCCTCTTCGCGCTGGTATCTGACTCTGCCCTGGCCCGCTCCATCTCCATCTATAAGGGCTGGGGCTTCGTGGTGATCACCGCGGCGTTGCTGGCCGGGCTGCTTTACCGCGAGCTGCGCGACCTGGAAGCCGCTCACGCGCGCGTCGAGGAAAGCGAACAGCGCTTCCGGCTGATGTTCCAGGATGCGCCAGTCAGCTTACAGGCGCTGAACACGGCCGGTAACATTCTGATCGTCAACCAGTCGTGGTGTGACACCTTCGGCTATACCGCCGCTCAAGTGACTGGCAAGCCCTTCGCCGATCTGTTGACCGCCCCATCACGCGAACGTTTCCTGTCCAACTTTAGCGAGATGGTGCGCAGCGGCCGGCCCGGCTATGAGGGCGAGCTTGAACTGCAGCGCGCCGACGGCTCAGTGCTGCTGACAGCAGTGGTGGGGCGGGCGGTGCGCGACCCGTTCTCAACCGGTCTTAACTTCTATTTCACCCTGCAAAACGTGACCGAGCAGCGCCAGCTGGAAGCCGATACCCGCCACCAGCAGGAGGAATACCGCCGCATCGTGGACACGGTGCCGGCCATGATCTATTACCTGGACCGCGACCAGGTAGTAGTACGCGTCAACCAGGCTGCGGCGCTGCAGCAGCGCAAGACCCCGGCTGAATTGATCGGCAAGCCGATAAAGCAACTCTTCCCCGAGTATTCCGCCCTGATCGACGACGGTTTTGAGGAAATTCTGACGACCGGCGCTCCAATGCTTGGCAAGACCTATCAAGCGGCATCACCCGACGGCGTGCCGGTCTGGGTGCAGCTCGACCGCATCCCGTACCAGGGGACCGACGGCCGGCCGGAGGGGGTGGTGGCCTTTGTCACCGACATTACCGACCGCGTCCGACGCGAGCGCGACCTGGAGTCGCTGGTGGATATTTCCGCAGCCCTGCGCGGGTTGAATAACCGGGCTGATATCTACCGCACCACGCTGCAGGTGGTGCTCGACAATTTGCACGTGGAAGGCGCCTCACTTTCCATGCGGTCGCCATCCGACGACACCCTGACCATCGAGAGTGCGGCCGGCCGGTGGGCGTTGATGGCCGGGACACTCATCCAACCGGGGCAAGGGCTCAGTCACCGGGTGGTACAGTCTGGGCAGGCTGAGCTGACCCAGCAGGTGACCACAACCGACTCGATCAACGGGCAGCCGTACCTGGATGATATCCGGGCAGCAGGGGCGGTACCAATGATTGCCGAGCACCACACGTTGGGTGCGGTGTGGGTGGGCAGCCAGCAGCCGATCTCCGAGGAAGATTTCCGCCTGCTGCGCGCCATTGCCGATATTGCCGCCGGAGCGCTGCAGCGCACCCTGGTGCAGGACCAAACCCAACTTCGTTTGCGAAGGGTGAGCGCGCTGCACTACATCGACATGGCCATCTCGGCCAGTTTTGACTGGCATGTGACGCTCAACGTGCTGCTCAGCCAGGCGGTTGCCATGTTGGATATGGGCGCGGCTGCCATCCTTTCGTTCAACCCGGAGACACAATCGCTGGAATACGCTGCCGGGATTGGATTCACATCCGGCCAGATTGAACGGACAAGCTTGCGGATGGGCGAGAGCCAGGCGGGGCAGGTGGCGTTGAAGCGCGAGGTGCGTTACATCCCCGATTTACACAATATTGACGACCCGAAGATTGGCCGCTTTTCCAGGGCTGGCGAGGACTTTATAACCTACTGCGCCGCTCCGCTGGTCGGCAAGGGGCAAGTGAAGGGTGTACTGGAGTTGTTCCACCGCAGCGCTTTCAAGCCGGATGGCGAGTGGATGGATTTTCTGGAGATGCTGGCAGCCCAGGCGGCGATTGCCATTGACAACGCCGAGCTGTTCGAGAATTTACAGCAATCCAACAGCGAGCTGCGCCAGGCGTATGACGCGCTGATCCTTGGCTGGTCGCGGGCGCTGGAACTGCGCGATGCCGAGACGCAGGGCCATGCCAACCGGCTGGTGGAGTATACGATCCGGCTGGCGCGCCGCCTGCGATTGCCTGATGCACAGTTGCCGCACCTGCGCCGCGGGGTGCTGCTGCACGACATTGGCAAGATGGGCATCCCCGATTCGGTGCTGCTCAAGCCCGGCGAGCTGACCACGGCCGAGTGGGAGGTGATGCGCCAGCACCCGGTATACGCCTTTGACCTGCTGTCGTCGATTGCGTACCTCAAGCCAGCGGTGGACGTGCCCTACTGCCATCACGAACGCTGGGACGGCAGCGGCTACCCGCGCGGACTGCTGGGCGAGGAGATCCCGCTGACGGCCCGGATGTTTGCGGTGGTGGATATTTGGGACGCGCTGACCCACGACCGCCCATACCGCACCGCCTGGGATAAGCCGCGCGCCGCCGCCTACCTGCAGGACCAGGCCGGCATTCTGCTGGACCCGCGCGCTGTAGAAGAGTTCCTGGCGATGCTGACCGAGGACGGCGAGATCGCGTAAGGCGTGCCAGGTGTCAAGGGCCAGGTGTTACGTGTCACCGGCAGTGCGGAACGGTCAAGACCGTTCCCTACAAAAACCTTCGTGA
>CALMGN010000272.1 GCA_937863605.1 uncultured Anaerolineaceae bacterium | reverse complement strand
ACGATCACATCCAATGGCAACAACCTGGAAAGCAGCAATCAATGCAATTTAGGCGCTGGGGAAAAAGTCAACACCAATCCACGGTTAATGGCGCTTACGTGGAACGGCGGCTTTTCACGCACCATGGCGCTTCTGCCTGGCAGTCCAGCGATCGATGCAGCCGACAACGTTTACTGCGGTTACTACGACCAGCGCGGTTTTTCCGGTCCGCTCACTAGCGAAATCGTTTCCCGTAATGTGGATGGCGATGCGAACGGCAGCATTATCTGTGACATGGGCGCTTTCGAGTACCATCCGGAAATCGATTACAAGGCCCTGGTTTTTCTCCCGCTGATTAAACGCTAAGATTTCGGTCAGTGTAAGGGAAGCGCCATTTCCATTACGCCTGTTCCAATTCCGTAGCGTCCTGCGGCAGATCATGAATGCGGCGCAGGAAATCTGAAACTCGTTTATCGTCCCCTTCCGGGTAGTCAAAGCCAAAGGCTGCCGCCACCGCTTGTCCGGTCTGGCGGAAGAGATTGCCCATCGTAAACAACGCCTGCCAGATGTGTTCCGGCTCAGCATCCGCGTAGGTGCGCTCCACCTGTTGCCACACTTCGTCATTCAGCCCGGTTTTGAGGTATTTGCCAAATTTGCCGGGAGATTTCTGCCAGTCCGTTCTAATCCCGAAATACCAGGTGAGCATTTTCATTAATTGCCCGCGGACATAACTGTTGAGCATGGCATGGGCGTAGGTCAATTCGCCGCGCCACAGTCCCTTGGCAGCATACACGCTCACCCACCAGAATTCGTTGCAGCAGTCGTCAAATGCTTTTGCCGTTGGTTTTTCCGGCAGGTAGCTGCGCTCGCTGGGCGGTGGCAGCGGAGCGATTCGCTGGTCTTTGTCCAGCAGCACCAGCGACAGGCTGTCCTCTGGAATTTGAGCGATCCGCTCCAGCGGGTGAAAGCTGAGATCGATGCGGTTGCCGTCCATGAACTGCATCAGGTAGGAGTACCAACCCTCATCCTCCGGTTCAGGGTCGCCCAT
>CALMGN010000271.1 GCA_937863605.1 uncultured Anaerolineaceae bacterium | reverse complement strand
GGCAACTTTCACCCCGCAATCGCCTAGCATCGCGGCAATGCGGGCGGCGGTCGATACGCGCAATTTTTCAGGCGTGGTACTGTAAATGACGGATAACTCGGTGCCATCCAGGACATTGGCGACCCCGGCTGCCTGACGCGGTGTGGTCGGGTCGTTGTCGTGGTCCAGCCACCCCACCTGATCCAACATCTGAGCGCCGTAAGCTGGATCATAAGCGGTTTGCGGTAAATCTGCGGCGTACAAGGGGTGGTCCGGCGGGAAAAAGCCCGCGGGAACCTGCGACTGGCTGTAGAGCAGCTCGCTGACGAGTGCCTGCCGGTCTATGCATGCGGAGAATGCCTGGCGAACGCGCAGGTCCCCGAAAAAGTCCTGGCGTGTGACCAGGAAGGGGTTTACGCCAGCATCATAAGCAGCCGGGCGAATGCCAAAGTCAAGGTGTTCCCATTCCGGGCCGAGGCTGACAAAGGTCTGGATGCGTCCATTGAGGGTGGTATTGCGCACGGATTGCAGTTGTTCTTCCAGCAGCGTGGTCTCATCCACAATGTCGCACACCCCTTCCACCAGCGCTGCCAGGTTGTTATCCGCGTGATCGCCGATGAAACGGTAGGTCAAGCGGTCGAAGCGGGGCAGCCCTTCACTGGCACGGAAGTAACTGGGATTGCGGGTCAATTGGATCGATTCACCGATTGTCCAGGACTCGATGATATATGGGCCCCAACCCAGCGGAGTGCGGTTTGAGCGTTCGGCAGTCAGCAAATCAGCCGCTGACAATGTGCCGTAAACATGCTGCGGCAGCGGGATGAAAAAGTAAGCCGAAGGCTGGTTGGTGCGGTACCCCGGAACACCCGCCCAGACGACCGTGGTTTCGTCGAGGGCTGTGTAGCTCTCGGTGCGGTCAAGCGCCAATGGATTGACCGGGGTAGCCGGATCGGAGGCGACCTGGTACGAGTAAACCGAGTCGGCCGTCGTCAGCGGGGCGCCATCAGACCACTTGAGTCCGGCCAGCAAGCGGTAGGTCAGTTGCTGTTGGTCCATCTCCAGGGCAGAAGTGCCGTCCCAGTTAACCGCGCAGGATTCGTCCGTGCAGCCGGCTGGCAAGACGGATAAGCCGGTATCCAGCGGCGCGACATTCCCGTCCGCTGCCAGCACCATTTGACCGCGCTGCACCGGTACTGCCGAGATCAGGTCGTCCCCATTCTCAGCGGAAGGCAGTTGGGTCAGAATAACCGGTTGGTCCGTATAACCGCGCTGATCGATGGGGCCGTCATAGACGGCTTCGAGCACGCTCCATTGCGCTCGCGACGATCCGCCGTAAAGGTACAGCCCCAGCGGCTCTTTGCCAAGGCAAACGGTCAGTTCGCTGGGCGGTTCCGGCGTCTCTGTCAGAATTGGGGTGGGAATAGCTTCGGCTGTCTCTGGTGTTGGCGTCGCGGAGGGCGTCCCGCCGCAAGCCGCCACGGTTATGGCAGCCAGCAGTAGAATGACGATGATGCGATAGCGGTAAGGCATGCAAGAATCCTTTTGGGGCTCGGTAAATCCTGCCGCAGCAGGATGGTTCTCATTATAACCAAGAAATGTATCGTATGGCACCGCTTTATACCGACGCTGTAGGGTGTTGCTGTAGGGTGCGGCTTTAGCGCACCATTGCAGATGTACTCCGTAAGGTGTCGCCGTAGGGTGTCGCTTCAGCGCACCAAGTTAGGCTAAAAACGGGCACCCTCCTTTGGCGATTAACACGTAATCCTCGGTTTATAATTAAATACTCCCTATCCACTTAGGAATAACCCTGGCATGCCAAACTATCACCGCCATTTTCAACCGGGTGGTACTTTCTTTTTCACCGTCGTTACCTACAAACGACATCCAATCTTCAATACTTCTTCAGCCCGCCAATTGCTGGGGGAAGCGTTCAGAACGGCTATGGAACGCTATCCTTTCTCCATGGTAGCTGTATGCCTGCTTCCAGATCACCTGCATTGCATCTGGACGTTGCCTGAGAATGATATCAATTATTCAATCCGATGGGGGTTTATTAAATCATTTTTCACCCACCGGTATAACGACCGTGATACATCTTCTTCAAAAACAGACCGTTCCCGCGAAAAACGCCGAGAGAAGGGTGTCTGGCAGCGCCGATTTTGGGAGCATTTCATTCGAGACGAGTTGGATCTCGAAGTGCATTTTGATTACATCCATTACAATCCGGTAAAACATGGCTATGTTCAATATGTCGATGAGTGGGAGTGGTCCAGTTTTCATAGGTATCTAGAGTTGGGATGGTATTCTAAAGGTTGGAATGATCAAAGTAAGGGTGAAAAATTGATTATTTCGGATATTTGGGATTAATGATCAGCAGAAGCAGCATGGAGGGGCGCTAAAGCAACATGGTGCGCTGAAGCGGCACCCTACAAGGAATCCCATGCCGCTAAAAAAAGAGCGGCAGGATTTCTGCCGCTCCATTGCGTTTCTTATTGCGATCCTTTTACTGCGTGCCCTGCAGACGGGGATCCAGCGCATCGCGCAGGCCATCGCCGAGGAAGGTGAACGCCAGCACTACCAGCGATACGGCGATCGCCGGCAGCAACAGCAGCCAGGGCTGCGCGTTGATGGCCGTCTGGCCTTCCAACATCGACGCACCCCAACTGGTAATGAAGAAATCCTTGGGGTTGGTAGAGGGGATTAAGCCCAGGCCAAGGTAGCCCAGGACGGCTTCGGTAATGATCATCCCCGGGATGGACATGGCCGTCAGGATGATAACCGGTCCCAGCGAATTGGGCAGAAGATGGCGGAACATAATGCGCGAATCGGTGGCGCCGATGCAGCGGGCAGCCTCGACGAATTCTTTTTCTTTCAACGAGAGCACCTGCCCACGGACAATTCGCGCAAAGCCAACCCAGTTGACGACCGCCAGGGCGCTAAACAATAGGAATAACCCGTTCATCATTTGACCAATGGGTGTCTGCCGCAGAGTAACCATGACAATGATGAAAAAAAGAAGATCCGGGAAAGCATAAACTACATCGGTTATCCGCATTAACAGGTTATCTATTCTCCCACCCCGATAACCGGCGAACAAACCAACAATGGTGCCGACGAATATAATGATAAAAGTCGGTAAAAACCCGACCGTCATGGAAACCCGCGCACCGTACAGCGTGCGGCTGAGCACATCGCGCCCCAGGGTGTCGGTGCCAAAGATAAAATTCGGATCCGCGGGAACGCCGTTCGGTCCGACCGGAATCCACATGGGCGGAGTAAAGCCCTTGCCAGAATTAATCTGCAGCGGATTGTGCGGCGCGATCACGCTGGCAAATATTGCCAGCAATGTAAAGATAACGATGACCACCATGCCGATCACAGAGGCTTTATTCTTGATCAGTCGAGACCAGGCATCCTGCCATAGGCTGCGCGGTTTTACAGTCATCATGGTCAGATTGGCAATGTGAGCCTGAGTCTGGCCGGTTGAGGGGTGCGATACTTGGGTTGTCATTCGAGTACCTGTTATTCCAACCGAATACGGGGATCCAGAAATACGTAGATCATATCTACGCTGACGTTAGCCAGTGCCACCAGAACCGCATAGATCAGGGTGGTGCCCATGATCATGGAGTAGTCGCGCTGGCCAATGGCCGTCACATAAGCGCGTCCCATTCCTGGAAAGCCAAACATGGTTTCGATAATAAATGAACCGGTTACCAGACCAGCCAGAGCAGGGCCCAGCATGGTAACGACGGGAATAAGCGAGTTTTTAATCATATGGCGGACGATAACCACACGTTCAGCCAGGCCTTTCGACCGGGCGGTGCGGATGTAATCCTGACGCATGGTCTCCAGCATGGAAGCACGGGTCAGCCGCGCTGTGCGCGCCATAGTGCCAAACCCCAAAATCACGGCTGGCAACACCCATACGCTGACTTCATCCCAACTTCTTGGAACGATATTGACCATATGCAGCGTGGAAGCAAATATAATGATTAAGAATATTGCCATCACAAAGTTTGGCACCGAGATGCCAATTGTGACAATAAAGAGACTGATATAGTCTGTCATGGTGTTCTGCTTGAGGGCTGAGAGCACCCCTGCCGGAATGCCAATGAGAATGGCGAACAGCAGCGAATACACACCCAGACGCATCGAATAACCAAAGCGGCTGTATATAATACTCTTCTCTTCGGGCGGCATGAACAAGATTTGTTGGATGGTCAACCCGCGCTGGCGGTAGGATGGACCGAGATTGCCGCAAATTAAACCGCAGATAAATTTTCCTTTGCTATTCGTGTCACCAATGAGATAGGCTGTAAACTGGCGCCAGAGCGGTTTATCCAGGCCGTAGTATTCATTTAACATTTTCTGCGTAACAGGGTCCACCTGACGCGCACTTAAATCCCGGTCCCAGGGGCCACCTGGAGCAGCATGCATCAGGACAAAAGTGATGGTTGAAACAACCAGAATCACCGGAATCAGCCATAACATGCGGCGCAGTAAAAATTTACCCATAGCGAGCGGTTCCTGATTTCAAGAGGATGGGCAGATCGGAATCTGCCGAGATCTTGGCCGGTTCCACCTGTTTCCAGGCAGAACCGGCCACGTGTTTAACGTAGTTCCGCGATGTTTTCCGTAAAGATTACGGGATCATCGAGGTGTCGATGGTGATGGACAGCGGGGCTACATCGCCAGGCCAACCAGCATCCTGCGGGGTCTGGACGATGCCCTTGACCCATGGTTTCACCATGTAGGCGTTGACGTTGTTCCACATAAAGGCCACCGGGGCGCCGTCAGTCAGCATCCGCTGAGCATCGGCGTACAGGACCATACGGGCGTCGGGATCAATCGTCGAGTCAGCTTCGGCTAACTTGGCATCCAGATCAGGATTGGAGTAGCCAATGCGCTCGCCAAAGGCGCCGGTCTTCCAGTATACGGAGAGCCAGTTCTGGGGATCGGGGTAGTCTGCGCACCAACCGAGGATGAACATCTGCGGGGCAGTGGTAATGTCCTTGGTCATAGCAGTGTAGGTGGTTGATTCCACCGGGTTGAGCTTGATATCGACGCCCAGGACATCCTTGAACTTGGCAACCAGCCACTCATGGCGGACGCGGTTGCGCGGGGTGTCAGAGAAGGTGTCAATCATATCGACTGCAGCGCCGGTCGGGTCGAGCAGCGCGCCGTTGTTAACGGTGTAGCCAGATTCGGCCAGGGCAGCCTGCGCAGCGGCGGGATCGAAGCCCCAGCGGTTTTCTTCGGCGTCATAGCCGGGGAAGCCCTTGGGTATCCAGGTCAGGGTGGGTGAGCCAAGGCCCTTGAGGACATCGGCAACCCAGGTTTCGCGATCAAGTGCCATGGCAAAGGCTTCGCGGACCTTCTGATTGGTGAAGGGTTCCTTGAGCTGATGGAACATGACAGCAAAGGTGCAGGAGCCGGGGTAGATATTGGCTTCTGCGTTCAGGGTGGCATCGTTCTGGACGGTGGCCAGATCTTCAGCAGCCAAACCAATGATATCGAACTCATTGTTCTTGTAGGCTTCGAAGGAAACTGCCGAGTCGGTGATGTAGCGGAACTCCAGGTTATAAGTGGCTACGCCAGCCCAGTAATTGGGGTTCGGTTCAAAGAAACCGCGGACATAGGGCTCCAGCGCTTTGACAACGAAGGGGCCGTTGCCAACATGGAACTTGGAGGAAGTCCACCAGATGTCTCCACCTTCCGCAATCAGTTCTTCCTTGGCGGGGAAAGTCACCCACAAGGACATGACGGTGTGGAAGTAGGGGGCGGACTGGGCAAGACCGATCTTGAGGATGCGGCAATCAACCTGTTCGTAATCGGTGCAGGCGTTACCAGCCATATCCAGGGCCTTGACCTGCAAACCTTCGCGCAATTCAGGCAGGGTGGTATCTTCAGCGTAGCGCCATTCCTTCGCGCCGGCGATGTCATCGGTAATCGATGCATACTCGCCTGCGGTGGCGGGATCGACGTTGCGGAAAATCGAGTACTCGAAGCGCTTGGCGTTCAACAGGGAACCGTCGGAGTACTTGAGGCCTTCGCGCAGGGTGAAGGTCAGCTCAGTAGCGTCGTCGTTGTATTCCCAGGACTCGGCAGCACCGGGGACGGTAGTAAGTTCGGCGTCCTGGGTGGTCAGGCCTTCGTACATCATCTTCAGGTGAGCGATTTCATTGACGAAGGATGACTTCTGCGGGTCAATGATATCGGGCCAGGAGCCCAGATTGACGCGCAAGGTCGGCGTTTCGACTTCTTCAACCACCGGAGCGGGGGTTGCGGTCACGACGATAGTCTGACCTTCTTTTTCAATTACAACAGTCTCCACAACGGGAGTTGCCGCTGTTGGCTGGCAAGCAGAAAGAACGAAGCTGGCCAGGATTAAGAGCGACACGAACACAAACAATTTGGATCGCATGTGATTCTCCTCCTTACAGGATAAACGGGAAACAAACAGTGGTCGAAACCAGACTGGTTTCTTTGACTCAGGCCTTGCTCTTGCTATCCCAGTTACCACCTCCTCTCGAAGAGTTGCTCACCGCTTTTATTCGATGTTTAAACCATGTGACAGGCTACCCAGTGATCGGGGGCAACCTCGCGGAATTCAGGCTTTTTCTCTTTGCAAATCTCAGCCGCCAGCGGACAGCGCGTTCGGAAACGGCAGCCGGACGGAGGGTTGACCGGTGAAGGAACATCGCCGACCAGGATAATGCGTTTGCGGTTGGCCTCAATGACCGGGTCCGGGATGGGCACGGCCGAGAGGAGCGCCTGTGTGTAAGGGTGCAGCGCATTCGCGTAAAGCTCGTCACGCGAGGTTAATTCTACGATAATGCCAAGGTACATCACCGCGACGCGGTCGCTGATGTGGCGCACCATCGACAAGTCGTGGGCGATGAACAGATAGGTCAGGCCTAACTCGGCCTGCAAATCCTCCAGCAGGTTAACCACCTGCGCCTGGATGGATACATCCAGCGCGGAAATGGGCTCGTCGCAGACGATCAATGCGGGTTCCAGCGCCAGAGCACGGGCAATCCCGATGCGTTGACGCTGACCGCCAGAAAATTCATGCGGGTAGCGGCTAGTATACGCCGGGTTAAGCCCGACCAGCTTGAGCAGCCGTTCAGCGTGCCCCTGCGTATCCTTCTGGGTCGTCATATCGTGGATGAGCATCGGCTCAGTGATAATTTGACCGACGGTCATACGCGGATTCAGGCTGGCGTATGGATCCTGGAAAATCATCTGCATGCGGCGGCGCGTCTTGCGCAAATTCTCGCCCTTCAGCTTGACCAGGTCCTTGCCTTCATAAAATACACTGCCGGAGGTCGGCCGGTGCAACTGTAAAATCGCGCGTCCGGTTGTGGATTTGCCGCAGCCCGATTCCCCTACCAGGCCAAGTGTTTCACCTTTTCGAATATCGAAACTGACACCATCCACCGCGTGCACCGCGCCAACCTGTTTTTGGATCAGCACCCCCTTCATGATCGGGAAGTGCTTGACCAGATCAACAACATTAAGCAAAACCTCATTGGCTGCCATTAACGTTCTCTCCCGGTCTCAGGGTTTACCCAACAGGCTGCAGTGTGATCCGGAGAGACTTGCATCAAAGGCGGATTTTCTTTCCAGCAGCGTTCAACAACGTACTTGCAGCGCGGCGCAAATGGGCAGAAATTGGGTTTTTCCAGCAGCACAGGCGGCAGTCCATCAATGGAAACCAACCGCCGTTGGCCTGTTTCGTCCATGCGCGGCAGGCTGCCTAATAAGCCAAGGGTGTATGGATGGCTGGGGTGAGCGTAAACATCCCGAATGGGCGCGGTTTCGATGATAAAGCCGCCATACATCACTACCAGGCGATCAGCCAGACCGGCAATGACGCCCAGGTCATGGGTGATCCAGATGATCGCCATGCCGAGGTCATCGCGAATGCGCTTGGCCAATTCAATAATCTGGGCTTGAATGGTAACATCCAGCGCAGTGGTCGGCTCATCGGCGATTAGAATTTGCGGCGTGCAAACCAGCGCCATGGCAATCATGACGCGTTGGCGCATACCGCCAGAGAACTGGTGAGGATAGTCATTCATGCGGTCGCGTGGATTAGGAATGCCTACTTTGGAGAGCATTTCAACCGCACGGTCATCAGCCTGCTTGCGGTTCATTCCCATATGAACCTCAAGCGGTTCAGTGACCTGGCGGCCGATCGTCAACACCGGGTTGAACGAGGTCATCGGATCCTGAAAAACCATGCTGATTTGCGATCCGCGAACATGGCGAATCTCATCATCGCTCATTTTGAGCAAGTCTTTGCCCTGAAATAGAGCCTTACCAGCACTCACTTTACCCGGAGGCGATGGAATCAGGCGCAGCATGGACATTACAGTCACGCTTTTGCCGCATCCACTCTCACCAACGATTCCGAGGGTTTCGCCTTCTTTCAACCCGAAAGAGACACCATTAACTGCGTGGACGATCCCTTCCCTAGTACGGAATTGTGTTTCCAGGCCTTGCACACTTAATAGTTCTGCCATGCATTTGACCTCTGAGTTGTTCGGATGGCTGTTTAACAGCGGGAGGGGGATATACGTAAATTGGGCTGATTTTGCAATTAAGCCTAAAATTTATTCTACCTGAATACCTTTGGGATGTCAAACAATGAGCGAGGAATATCAGGCAAAGAATGGACAAATATTATAATAGACAGATGGATCTATCTCAGGTAATTGCCGCTCTAAAACAGCAGAATTTTCAATATGCTTTCTATTTTAAGCGCCAGGGGCAGCCCGCCGTACTGGAAAGCAACGCTGACCGGTTCTACTCCGCCTCCATCATTAAGATCCCCTTGCTGCTGGCCTGGGTACATTTGGAACGCCAGGGACAGGTGGACCGCAGCGAAATTTGCGACCTGGATGCGGAGCCGCAAGTGCGCGGGTCCGGGTTTGCCCACCAGATGGCTGCGCGCAAGCTGCCCTACCGCGATGTACTGCTCATGATGATTGCTCTATCGGACAACCTGTGCACCAACCTCGTCATCCGCCGTATCGGGCTGGAACGTGTCCAGCGGGTGTTTCAGGAAGCCCTTGGGCTCCGGAGCACGGAGCTGCAGCGTAAGTTGATGGATTATAAGGCGCGCGACCGCGGATTGGATAACTGGGTCAGTGCTGAGGACGCGGTGCACTTTTTTGACTTGTTTGACCGCCTCACACCAGAGGAAAAAGCCTGGGTGGAGCCGCTGCTGCTGGCCAATACGGATGATTTGCTGCTCAAACGCAATATCCCGCGTGACCGGTTGGATTTTTACCATAAGACCGGGTCGATCGACGGGGTGTTCCACGATTGGGGTTACACCCGCGATTGCCGTATTTTCCTGTTCACCAACCAGGTAGAGGATGTTCGCGCAGCCTATGAGGTGTTCGGCATGGCCGGGGAGTTGCTGATTTCGTAGGTTGGGTAG
>CALMGN010000270.1 GCA_937863605.1 uncultured Anaerolineaceae bacterium | reverse complement strand
AAATTTCTCAGCATTGAGTGTGTCCAGGCTGATATTTACCCGCTTCAGCCCCGCCTGAGCCAACTTGTCTGCCTGTTTTTCGAGCAGCATCGCATTGGTAGTCAGACTAATATCCTCAATGCCCGGGATTTCAGCCAGCATGCGGATCAGGACAGGCAAATCAGCCCGCACCAGCGGTTCACCGCCAGTCAGTCGAATTTGGCGCACCCCCTGCCCGGCGGCTGCCCTGGCAACTTCCTTTATTTCTTCATAGCGCATGATGGCTTCATGCGGCTGCCAGACCAACCCTTCCGGCGGCATGCAATAGACGCAGCGGAAATTGCAGCGGTCTGTGACCGAGATGCGCAAATAAGTTATTTCACGGCCCCAATTATCGATTAGCATTACGACTCACTACCAATGGGAGGTTGTATGACAATATTTTACCAGAATTTTTATATCCGATAGTCGGCCGAACCAAAACAAATTAGACTACACGCAATCCAGTGATCCTGGAAAGCAGAATTTTCAAGAACCAGGCTGGCGGCGCGAGCACCAGATGGATCAGCCCGCTGGCAGCAAAGACCATGGCCAGCGCCCGCAGGCCGCGGTTGAGAACCGGTGCCAGGTTCTCCAGCATCCAACTGCTGACTCCCGGTAAGATTGCCAGGATCAGTAACATTCCAAAGAACAGACCAACCGACCACCAGGCGCGCCGGTCGGATGCGCTTGGAAGCATGGTACTGCTAACCGCAAAAGCCAGATAAAACCACAACCAGAAATCCGGGCGGGCGGGTAATTTTGCCGCCTCCGCCCAAAAGGCCGGCCAATCCGAGTTGAATAATATGCCGGTTAAGGGTAGGATGCCTAACGGCTTTAATCCCAGGAAACTGACCACCACCATCCCGCTGATCAATGGTGCAGCGCCAATCAACGTATCCCGCAGGAGGTCGGTTTGAGCGGTCTCCACGAACCCCAGCCGCAATGTACCGTTGGCCATCACTTTTGGCAGCAGCGACAGCTTTCCGGTGCGAACCCCCAACAAGCGCGCCATGACAAAATGGCTCAGCTCATGCAGCAGCACGCCCGGGAAGAAAAGCAGTGAAAATAGACCCAACGCAGAGACCGGGCGGCGTGTTAGCAATAAAAACACCGCTTGCAGCTCGCGGTGCAGCCAGCGCTGAACCACCAGGAACGCCAGAATACAGGCTGAGAAGAAGATCAACCCGTCAAACGGTAAATTCACCGGGCGGCTACCCGTACAATTTCGACAAAGTCCCCAGGCTTTAAGCTCGCCCCGCCAACCAGCGCGCCATCAATTTCCGGCTGCGAGAAAAACTCCGCTGCATTCGCGCCGGTAACCGAACCGCCGTAGAGCACGCGGGTTTCCTCAGCCACCGATTTCCCGTACAGCTCGCGCAGCGCCGGGCGGATCATGGCTGCAACCACGCGGTTGGCGTCCGGTCCGGTAGCTGCCCGTCCTGTGCCGATCGCCCAGACAGGTTCATAAGCAATTACCAGGTTGGCTTGCTGCTCCACCGGGATATTTTTTAATCCTTCCCGCACTTGCCGGTCAATGACCGCAGCGGTCTGCCCGGCTTCATTTTCAGCCAGGGTCTCTCCGATACAAACGATAGTAACCAATCCCTTCGCCAGGGCTGCCAGTGTGCGCTTATTGACTGTTTCATCGGTTTCACCAAAATAGGTGCGGCGTTCAGAGTGGCCGATGATCACGTATTTGCAAAATTCCTTGACCATCCCGGGTGAGACTTCGCCCGTAAACGCCCCTTTTTCCTCCCAGTGCAGGTTCTGGGCGCCCAGGCCAATTTCAGTCCCCACCAGCATAGCTGAGATGGGCATCAGGCTCATAAAAGGCGGGCACAACACCTGCTCTACCGATTTCACTTCCTGCAATCCGGACAGCATCGCGGCTACCAGAGCGCGAGCTTCTTCGACAGTTTTGTTCATTTTCCAGTTACCGGCAACAAACGGTGTTCGCATGAAAGGCCTCTCCGTGAAAAAGTTCTCAAAGTTGGGGCAATTATACAACGAAGGTCTGGAGCAGGAGCGGTCATTTTCCAAATTGACGAAATTCACCCTTCACGGTATGATCAACCTTGCTCAGGTTGGTCGGACGGTCGCGGTCTTGCTTGCAAGATCGAGGAAAGTCCGCACTCCACAGGGCGCGGCGCCGGGGAAACCCCGGGGTGAGGTAACTTGCGGGATCGGGCCACAGAAACAAACCGCCCCCGTTCGCTTCGGCGAGCGGTCAGGCAAGGGTGAAATGGTGGTGTAAAAGACCACCAGCGTCCGCAGTAATGCGGCGGCTGGGCAACCCCCGTCGG
Organism: uncultured Anaerolineaceae bacterium; assembly: GCA_937863605.1. Classification (GTDB taxonomy): domain Bacteria; phylum Chloroflexota; class Anaerolineae; order Anaerolineales; family Anaerolineaceae; genus Bellilinea. The sequence continues at coordinate 167 of CALMGN010000270.1, read as the reverse complement.
GAGCAAGGCCAAGCAGGGATAAGGAACTGCCCGTTCCATTTGAATCCCGGGTAGGCTGCACGAGCTGCCTGGTAACAGTCAGCCTAGAGAGATGACCGTCCTTCGCGAGACCGTCCGTTCGCGGATACCCTCGCGAGGACAAAATGCGGCTTATAGACCGGCCTGAG